>CANMZR010000094.1 GCA_947502375.1 Polyangiaceae bacterium | reverse complement strand
GTTCGCTCCGCCAGACGTTCGGCGATCTCCTCAATCGGCCCCACGACGACCATTTGCCCTTGCTCGATGATGCCCACCGAGGTGCACACATCGCTCAGTTCGCTGAGAATGTGGGAGGACAACAGAATGGTCTTACCCAGGGACTGCAAGTCCAGCAGGAGCTCGCGCAGCTCGAATCTGGCACGCGGATCGAGGTCGCTCGCCGGCTCGTCGAGAATGAGGACTTTCGGATCGTGGAGCAAGATCCGCGCGAGCTGGAGGCGCTGCTTCTGGCCCTTCGATAGGGTCGCGACCAGCTGGTCCACGAGCGGAGAGATATCCGTCAGCTCCATCACCGTGGCCACGACGCCGAGCGAGGGGATAGCGTAGGCAGCGGCGAAGAACTCGAGGAATTCACGAACCGTAATGCGCTGATAGACCCCAGCTTGATCCGACATGTAGCCGATGCGCCGTCGCACCGTTTCGGGGTCCATTGAGACGTCGAGCCCGTCTATCTCGACGCGGCCGCTCAGGGGCTCGACGAGCGTCGCTACGATCCGAATGGTCGTGGTCTTGCCCGCGCCGTTGGGCCCGATGAAGCCGAATATCTCGCCGGGGTAGACGTCGAAGGAGACGTCGCGAAGCACATCGCGTGAGCCAAAACGCTGCCACAAATGACGTGCGCGAATGGCCGGAACGACATCTCGACGGATAGCGACGGTGCTGCGCCGACCGCCCGTCACGGGGCGCCTCCATAGCCGACAATCCTCACGAGAAAACGTTCCGCTTCGACGGGCAGCCCCGAGTCGGTGAGCGTCCCCTCACCTCCCTCGACCTCAGCGAGCAGCGTCGGTACATCGACCGGAAACCAGTCGAGTGGAGACGCCATCTCGGAGCGCACGGCATCCCACGCGGCGCCCAGCCCCGCCACGCGAGTATCCAATTCTTCGGAAACCGAAGAGCTGGCGAAGTCAATGCATAGGCGAGTCCCGCACGACTCGCCCTTGGACACGTTCCACGAAGCGAAGGCCGAAGAGCCAACGCGTCCTCCCGTTTCGAGTCTGGCTAGATAGGCCGTCGGTTTGCCCGGCTCACTCAAGATGAGTCCACGCAGGGCTCGCCCCGTGCGGTTGACAATCGCCGTCGAACCGGACGCTTCACGCACCATAGCAACCCCTTCGCCGAGCGACACGAGGCCATCCTGTCGCACCACGTCAACGGCCCACGCACGAACCCGGAGTTCGGCAAGCCGGAGCGCGTCGCGATCGAGAACGAACGCGTCGTGCGACGCCTCCATGTCGCTCGCGCGGACGGTCTCGAGAACGGCATTCGACTCGGAAGCGTGAATGCTCATCGAACGGGATCGAGGGACAAAGAATCCTCGCCAGCGGCGCACCGCACCAGTGGACACGCCCGCTCCCAGCTCTGCGAAAGTGAGATGAGCCACCCGCCCGTGCAGGCCTTTGGTCGCCGCGGCGAGGACGCCTATTGCGAGGAAGGACGCAGCGGACGCCACAAGGAGCGTCGGGAGGGACTTGAGAGGGCTGCCACGACGACGCCAGACCATGAAATTCACGGGGCCTGCGAGGATCGCGTAAAAGCTGAGGAGCAGCAGCGCAACGCCGATGGTCCAGCGCGAAGCCTCATTGGGGTCGAGAAAGTGGGAAACAGCGGCGCTGCCTCGCGGTGCTTGCCCGATGTGAAAAAGCACGCTCGCCTGCCGCGCGCTCGCGCGTCGCAAGACCTCGAGCACCCGCACGAGGGCCCAGGGCGTATCGACAGCCGGTCGCACCGTCGGATCGACCGCGAGCAAGTGAAGTTCACCCAAGCCGTAGCTCGCCGTCGCGCCCACCGGAGACGGACGGAGGTTGCCACCCTGATAGCCAGACACGAGCGAACGGAGCGCCTCCGGCAGCGGTTGGTCCGTGAGCGGAAGCCTCGCGGACGCCCCGGGGGGCAGCGCAGGAAGCGCGATATACGCGAGCGTTTCCGGCGCAACCGGCGCGGGCGTGACTTCCCCACCGACGAGCGCCATCAGCGTCGCGTTTCGTAAGTCCTCTGGCCGCGTCACCACAACGGCGATCGTGCCACCAGCCAGCGCCCAACCGGTCAAAGCTGCGAGCTCGCGCGCGGGCAACCGGGCCAAGGCGTCCGAGCGAATCAACACCGCGTCAACGAGCGCGTAGCTCGCAGAAAAGAGTGGCAAGATGGGTTCGTCCGTCGCTGACTCGCGTGGCGATCCCGAAACCGTGACGGAGCGCATGAGCCAGCCGTGCGGCAAGCCGCGGCTTGGAAGTACGGTCGACGACGGGGCACCGAGAAGCGCCGACAGCCGGGCGTCCGACTCAGTGACCACCGTCACGGCACTCAACTCCCCGCTCAAGCCTGGCGACCCTGCGACATCGAGCAGCTTCAGCGGAAGAGAAAAAACAGCGTCGAACGGAATGGGGGCCTGGTAAAGCAACTCCCCAGAGTCAGCCCACACCTCCACAACCTCGGACCACCCGGGCGTCAAACGCGCCGGTAGCCGTAGCTCGGCCACCGCCCCAGGAGCGACTTCGAAGGCCGTGCGCGAAGACACTCCTCGTTCACTCATGCCCACGCTTGACGTGCTGAGAACGCTCCCGCGGCGCACGTCGGTTCCGGTATTTCGCAAGACGACGAGCATCTCGCTCCAGCTCGCCGCGGCAGACACCGCGGGACCGACGACGGGCACGCTTGCGATCTGAAAGTTCGGGTTCGCTACCACCCGAGCGGGTGGCGCTCCGGACCGGGGGCCCTGGGCCGAAGCGGATGGGCTCCCAAGCAGCAGGACGAGCGCGAAAATGGCACGCGATCTCACGGCATCACCGCGTCCCCCGCCGCCGGTCGAAGGGGAACATGCGCCAGCAAGACCTCAACCACCTGGTCGGTCGCGATGCCATCCGCTTCGCCTTCAAACGAACGAATCATTCGATGGCGCAAAACCGGCTTACTCACTCGCGCAATATCGGCAAAGGACACGTGCGCGCGGCCCGAAAGGACGGCGACGGCCTTCGCTGCGAGCACGAGCGACTGTGCTCCGCGGACGCCCGCTCCGTACCGCAACGCGCGTCGAACGAGCTCGGGACTGCCCGGTGCGCTCGGATCACTCGCGCCGACGAGCCTCGCTACGTAACGAACGATGGGCTCGGCTATCGCGACTTCACGACACAGAACCTGAAGCGCGACCACCTCGTCCCGCGACACAACTCGGTCAGGCATCGCGCCTTCGTGCCCCGTCGTGCGGACGATGATCTGGGTCAGCTCGTCTTCGGAAGGGCACGTGACCAGCACCTTCAGCAAGAAGCGATCGAGCTGAGCCTCCGGCAGCGGATAGGTGCCCTCCATTTCAATCGGGTTCTCCGTCGCGAGCACGAAGAACGGCCGCGGTAGTTCGTGGCGCTTGCCCGCGATGGTGCAGGCCGCCTCCTGCATCGCCTCAAGGAGCGCGCTCTGGGTCTTCGGGGTGGCGCGATTGATCTCGTCCGCGAGCAGAACCTGCGTAAAAACCGGCCCTTTATGCAGCGAAAAGGTGCGACGGCCGGCTTCGTCACCCACGAGTATGTTGGTACCGGTGACGTCGCTCGGCATCAAATCCGGCGTAAACTGGATGCGCGAGAATTCGAGATCGAGGCAGCGCGCGATGGTCTTTACGAGCAGCGTTTTCCCGAGTCCAGGGGCGCCTTCGAGCAACACATGACCACCGGCGATCATGGCCCAAAGGGTCTGCTCGACGACCGCCGATTGGCCCACCACGACCTGCCCGATGGTCTCGATGAGACGCGCTACCGTTTGCTGCGCCTGTGCCAGCCTTGACTCGAAGTCTTCACCCATGGTCCAGCGCGCAAGGTAGACCCGCCGAGCGCCGGGCGATCGTCATTTCCTCAGTCCACGCCGAATGAGCGCGCGGTGGCTTGGCTCCGTTCAGAAAAACTTTGGCCGGAGTTCGCAGCGAAGGATCGCGATGCCCGACCTGTCACGGTGGCCCCTTCAGCGCGCGGGGAAGTACCGCCCGACTTGCTCGCGGTACTCGCGCGGAATTTCGCTACGGTCCGCGCCGGAAAGTTCACCCGGAGCCGCCGTGCGGAGGCCACCCTCGCCGCCTGAGAGCGCGGTCTCGCCCACCCGCCCGGGTGTGCGTCCAAGCACCGAACCTGCGTTAGGGGCACCCGGATTCAGCTTGGCCGACGCGCGCGCCCGCACGCTTTGCGCAGCCACCGGTGCGGTCCCCGCGCCGTGTTCCGCGGAGCCGCCGCCAGGCATCGGGTCGCCGCCGCTAGAGCCCTTCGCTCGATCGCGTCCCGCATTTTTTTGTGCGGCCAGGTCGCCGGGTTTCTGTGAGCCATCCAGCATGGGGAGTGGAACGAGCGACGGCTGCTGCAGTCGGCTCTCGCCTTCACTGAGTTCAGACACCGCGTCTCCAAGTGCATGCTCGCGGGCGCCGTTTTCGCTGGGGCTCGGAGGCTTCGACAACTCTTTCAGCGTCTCGACAAGGCGTCGCTGTCCATCGGGGCTTAGGAGGTCTTCCCGCAGCGCTTGCAGATCCTTGCCGTTCGCACCGCTCTTCCCCTTTTTTGCGAGGTCGCTGGCGCTTTCTTTCAGCCTCTCCGCCAGCCGTTTTCTCTCCGCATCCGAGAGGCCCTCGATGGCCTTCCCAAGCTCTTGACCAAGCTCGGACCGATGCTCGGGAGACCCCGTCTGCCCGAGCTTCTCCAGCGCGCGTTTCCCCTCCGGCGAGAGACTTTCTCCCAACGCCTTGCCAAGCTCACGAAGCGCTTCTGCGCCTTCTCCACGTTCCGAAAGTCGAGTTTTCTGCTCGTCGAGGGCACTCGCAACGCCCTTTGCGCCATCGCGGCGCGCGGCCTCCGCAGCCTCCGCGAGGGTCTTTTTTGCGCGCTCTCGGTCGTCCGCTTCCAGCCGATTGGCGAGCGTTTCCATTTCCTCATCGAACTCGGTGAGATCCCGGTCGCCGAGGGCGCGCGTCGCCGAGCCAAGCGGCGGTGCATTCGCGAGTTTTGCAAGAGCCGCTTCCAGACCACGGCGCTCGTGGCCAGCGCCCAGACGCTGCCGCTCGGCAGTCACGTCGTCACGCAAACGGGACAGCTCCGCCTGTGCTTCCCGGCGCGGCATCCCCTTGGCGAGCTGCACCTTCAGGCGCTCGGCGCGCTGGGAAATCGAGCGTAAACGTTCACCTTGAGCGGCGTCGAGCGGCGCGAGTTTCCACAGGGCGCGAGCCTGATCGAGACCTTCCAGCGTTTCAAGGGCGATGACCTCGGCGCCTGGCAACGCTGCGGGTAATGGAGGCGCCAGCGGCAATTCGAGCCGCGCTACCCAGACCGTTGCCGCGCACGCGACCGGCAAGAGAGCATGCCAGACGCGAAAGACGCGCGGTCCACTGCCCTTCGGGAGCTCACGTGCGAGGGCTGTCATCGCCGACTTCACGACGAGGTTTGCGGGCGCGTCCGTGCGGTCCCCGAGGCCGAGCGCCGTGACGATGACTTCAGCGGAATCCAGCTTTTCGTCAAGGAACAACGCGACATCGGTGTCGCTCCAGCGACGCCGATGATGCCGAGCGAGGGCGACCAACGCGCCCAGTGCGAGGCACGCAGGACCCCCGTAACGAAGGGCACTGAGCCCCGTTCGCCATCCCAAAAGTGCGCATGCCAAAGCGGCCAAAGCTCCACTCGCGAGCCCACCGAAAAGTGCGTCGAGCGATGTTCGTGTCCGCACGCCGCGGGCCCGCCGCGAGAACAACTCGGCAAACGCACGTGTTCCGGGCAGCACCTTCACGGCTATTTCCGAAGGGTACCGCCGAGCTGCGCGCACTCGGCCACGTCGCCCTTGGTCGCATGCGTGACACAATCGCTGTAAGCCACCTTGGCGGCCTTGAGATGACCTTGGTCCTGCAGCGACGCTCCGAGACAGCGATAGCCAATGGCATCGAGTGGATAACTCTCGATCATCTGACGCGCGACCGCCTCGGAATCCTTCAATTTGCGCAGGCTCTGCAACGAGACAAACTTTTTACGGAGCGCCGCGAATTCAGCCGGCGAACCCGTTTTTTCAGGTTCATCGCTGGCACTGGGTGACGGACTCGCAGACTCCGCGGGCGCTGCAGAAACGGCCGGCTCGACGGCAGTCATCGCGGGCGGAGGCGAAGGTATTTCCGGCGCCACGGGAGCTACCGCGGCGGTCGTTGAACTCACGAGGGCGGTGCTCGACGGTCGCACTTCCGACAAGCGGGGCTTGCGAGATTCGAAGTCGGGGCGCGTCTGCCAAATCCAGATGAGTGCACAAGCCGCCGCCACCGCGACGCCCAGCATCAGGCCGCGCCCGTTCGACGCACGTGCGGCGGGAGCCGGCTCCGTTTCATGCTCTGCGCGACCTTCATGCTCTGCGCCACCTGAAACAACGTTGCGACTAGGGCTCGACGGGGCGGCCAACGCACCCGATTCGATGACGACCTCCAACGGCTTTGTACCGACGGACTCAGTGGATTGCACAGGCCCCGGCGACTCGAGCGTGGCCTCCCCGAAGGCGCCTTCCTCGACGTCACTCCGGCCAGACTGAAGGCTCGTCTTCGCAGCGTCGTCCGCTTGAAGGGCGAGGGGCTCGGTGCGCTTTGCTCGAAATCCGAGCACGGGCGCGGGGGGTCTCGAGAACCGCGACGAGTTCTGAAGCTCCTCTTCGTCGAACGTTTCGGTGAGGAAACTTTCACGGATGCGGATGCTTGGCCCTCGATCGGCTGGCGGCAACGATGCGGCGGGCGGCGACGAAGCGGCTGGCAAATTGCTCTCGTGAGCCCGCAGGCTCGGGCCGCTGCTCGGACGCAAAGGTCCATCGGCCATCGGGGGGCCGCTCGCAGCTGCACGGAGAGTCTCCAGGGGCGAACGGCTCGACATGGGGGCCGCTTCGGAATCGACGACGCGATAGGTCGAGCCCTCCACGACATTCGTGGGGGCGTTCTCGTTCTCGTTCTCGTTCTCGTTCTCGTTCTCGTTCTCGTTCTCGTTCTCGTTCTCGTTCTCGTTCTCGTTCTCGTTCTCGTTCTCGTTCTCGTTCTCGTCCGTCGCCGCAGCCTCCACGGGCCCCGTTCGACGGTCGCTCTCGGAGCCGCTCAGCTCCTGCGAGGGCAGCTCGCTGCTCGGGGCTTCGTCAGCGGGCTCCTCCGAACATTCGGAGGCCCCAAGGCCGCTCGGCACGGGCGGTAGCAACGAGGGACGCAGGGTACGTCCGCGGCGAACCGCGCGGCTCGCCACACGCAACCGATTGCGACCGTTTTCCTGCCCGTCGTCTTCACCCGTACCCATCGACAAAGAGGATTATGAGCGCCTCAACTCCGCAGCAATGGGAATTGTTTCACCGTGCCAAGAGAACTCGCGGCGCGCCCGCGGCGTCGACCCCGCGACAGAACGCACGCCATGCGCCGTACTCGCCCGGCTCGACGCGGGACTTGTGCCACTCAAGCGTGCGACGAATCACAAGCTGCTGGCCGTTGCGCTCCACCTTGAGCTCGTAGCGAGCGGCGGGCCCATCGAGCGTCACGACGGCCGGCAAGGCGAGTACGCGCGCCTCAGGGGGAACTTGAATGGTCCAGCGTTCGGACGCCACTCTCGGCGCGCCGACGAGGAGCGGCCCGGCCCGTGTTGGCAGTGCGGCGTAATTCGCCACGAGCTGAGTCCGGCGACCCATCGGCAGGGACCACGCGACCCCGTCCCTCGCGGCGGTCGCCCGCCCTCGAACCCGAAGCGTCACGGGAGCCTCGAGCGCGTCGAGGTCACCCACCTCCACGCCGTTCGCGTCGAGTTCTACGGCACCGAGCACCGACAGCAGGTCGGCTGCCACGCGCTCGCGCCGCGTCCCTTCTGCATGGTATCGGTTGCGCCAATCTGCCGCTTGAAAGCCTTGACTTACCAGCGTCCCATCGAAGCGAAAGCTCCCGTCGCTCTCCACAGCCACGTTGAATTCCTGGGTGTCCACTGTCGGAAGGGCAGTGATTTCCGGCAAAACGACGAGCCTTCCCTCGCCACCGGTGATGCGCAGAGCCAGCGCGCCGCGGTCGAGTTGGGGCAACTCCGCGGAGCCGGTCGCCTCGGCCGTTCCGTCGAGAAAAAGCTCCAAGGCCGGGACGTATGCAATCGCGTGATCGAACGGGGCAAGGCTCGCGACCGTCGGGTCGAAGCGTCCACGAAGGCCGGTACGAACGAGCACCAGCTCCGCGTCGATTCCGATCGAACCGAGCATCGCTACGAGCAGCGCGGCCTTGTCCTTGCAGTCGCCCCATCCGCGAGCCAGCGTCAGGCTCGCGCGCCGTGGACGTATCCCCTCGATGCCAAACTCCAACGCCACATAGCGAGTCTCACTCGCGGCGTAACGGTAGACCGCAGCCACGCGGCTCGCGAGATCGGTTTTGCCCCGTGTGACGGCCTCGGCGCGCCGGCGGATGTCTTCATCTGGCGCAATCTTTTCCTTGGCGAGCCCCCAGTACCAACTCCCGACTGCCGCCCAATTCGCAAAGGAAGAGACATGAACGTAGCCGAGCGTTTCGGCGAGCGGGGGTTGCCCTGGCTCGGCCGGCGCGGAAGCCAGGTCGTGTGCCTCAAAGCGGCGAATGGTTCGGTCGCCAACGACGGAGGTCGTCTCTTTCAAGCCCGGCAGGCCGGTCGCGTGGATGAAGAGTGCGCGTCCCGACGGGGCGGACAGGACGTACTCCGCACTTGCGACAGACTCGCTTTCGCGCAGGTATTCGACCTCTGCGACGTAGTCCACGCGGTCGCTCTGGACCGAAACGTCGTCGATGCGATAGCGCACCTCAACGATGTCCCCGGCGTGCAACTCCGGCAGCTGAACGTAAAAAGCGCGCTCCAGCGTATACATATTGATCGATGGGTCATCGAGCGGGGCCTCCCCCGTGGTGACCGTCTCATCGATGCGCCCGTCGGTTCGAAATACGCGCACACCTCGCAGTTCCACGACCTGCCGGTCTGCGTGGTACGTGAACCCGTAGCGTCGTTGGCGCTTGGCCGCATCCTCAGTGAGCGGCTGAAATACCCGCTGGTAAAAATGCGACGAGCGACCACTGTCGTACAACGTCGTGACGGTCAGGTTTCGCAAAGTGCGCGTCACCGCCCCGGCTCGCGGAGTCGCCGCCGCGAGTTTCTGGAACACCTCCGCGCTCCAAGCGTAACGCTCATCGTCCCGCGATTTTCGTGGTTCGAGTCGCTCCAGGTAGTCTCGCGCCGCGGCATCCTGCGGTGCCAGTCGCACGACCGTTCGCAGGAGCTCTAGCTCCTCCGCTTTCTGACCGAGATCGCCGTAAATATCAGCGACAGCTCGCATCGTTGGGGTGTCTTCCGGAGCGTTCGCGAGCATGCGACGGTAGGTCGTTAGGGCACCGTGGACATCACCGAGCGAGCGCTGGCTCTCCGCAACTTCCGCATGCGCCCACGCGCTGGTCGGCTGGACCCGAAGCAGGCGCTCACCCCAACTTCGAGCGCTCGTGATGTCGCGTTGAGCGACGGCGAGTTGCAGGCGGCGGTCGAGCACGCTCGCGTCGTCGAACAGGTATGCGGCGTAGCGCCCTTCGAGTGACAGCGCTTCCACGTCGCGCCCGAGCTTGCGCAACTCCATGGCCGCAGCCCGCAAAAAAGCTAACGAATGAGGCCGCACCTCGAGCTCGCGCAGGAGTTCTGCGAGAGCGGTCCGCGGCAATCCTGCCTCGACGGAACGTTCCACGAGACCGAGTCGCCCAACGACATCGTGGGGGTCCTTTCGCACGAGTTCACGGTAGAGCAAGGCCGCATCGTGGGCGCTCGGACCACTGCGAATGAGCTGGGATTGCGCACGCAGCCATGCGACACGCTCCGCGTCCGTCCGTGCGAGTGGCTCGGCTTGATTGAGCCAGGTGCGGCGCTCGTTTCGATCCTCGGCGAGCCGGGCGGCCAGCAGGAGCCGCGGCAGGTTCGGGGCGCTGCGAGCGGCACGTTCCGCCATCCTGCGAGCGTGCGGCTCATCCTCCGAATCGCCACCCGTGGTCACGAGGTAACGGGCGTAACTCTCGAGCACGACCGCATCGTTCGGTGCCGCCAGCAGGCGGGCATCGAAAGCCTGAATCCCACCGACGGGCAGCAAACGCTTGGCGCTATCCGATTTTGTGGGACCTCCCGGTCGTCCCTTCGACTTGCCGACGAGGCCAGCGGCCTCCGCGAGTCGCCGCTCTCGCAACTGCACGGCCGCGCTGGCGCTCGCTCGCTCGGTCGCTTCGACCACCACGTCGCGGAGCGGCTCGCCGTTTTCGTCGGAGAGCCGCAGCGTGAATGCAGGCGAGCCATGCGCGCCGCAAACCTTGGCTGTCACTCGATGAAACACACCGGCCTTCAGCACGACGGGAACCGCGTAACGCTCCGCGTCGAGCTCGCGATAACCGCCGTCCGCCAAGACCTCGTCGGCGTCGAAGAACAACTTGAACGCGCCGGTCGCGCCCACGAAAAGTGTCGCCGGCCGCTCACGTTCACTCTGAACAAAAGTCGACGCGTACACGCAAACGTCGTGGCTCGGTCGCACCATGCTGCCTAGATCGATCCAGCCAAGCCGATGCACATCCGGCGCAGCCCGCCACACGACGGCGCGCTCTTTGCCTCGGTAAGACCGGTCAAACAGCACCGGTGCGTCAAGCTCGAGTTCGGGCATGAAACGCTCGGCGAGTCCGCTACGGTTTTGGTTTTCGAAAGGACCTACGACCAACCAGTGACGCACGAACCCAAGGGCCTCGATGCGTCGCTCAGCCCCGTCGAGGTCGCCGCGGCGACGACGGGCATAGGCGGCCAACATCCCAGCGTAGGCCCGAGCGGACGGAGCGGCACGGAGGTCGGTGGCATAAGCCGCAAGCGCGGCCTCGATGCGCTCCGGGTCGAGCGTATCCCAGCCGCCCCAAAGGACGCGTAGCGCCGTGATGGCTTCAGGACCTTGACTCCGCGCGACGACTCTTTCGAGCTCTTCTACGGCAGCATCGTCACCCACGGCCGATGGCTCTTCGGCATGCGCTGCAGCAGCCAAGGTCACCCCGAGCGCGCACAAGAACACGGCCCATCCCAGGGCGCCCAAACGGTATCGAAAAACTCCGCGCGTCGAGTCCGTCGCCACGCTCACGCCGGCCCCGGCGCGTTGCCGAAGCCACGGTACACGGTGCATTCGGTGGCCCGCTCAGGCGAGAGCTGGGCATGCACCAACTCCAACAAGGCTTGGCCATCGAGCAACTCCACGGGCGCCGGGGTCGACCCAATCGCCGTTTTCGCTTCCTGGCTGAAACCGGCCAGCGCGATATAAATACCCTTCAGCGCACCCATGTCTGCTCGCACGCTCTCAGCGAAGCCAAGCACCTCGACCGAATCCACCGAGTCGCCGAGTACCGGCGTCGCGAAAAGCAAAATCCGGCCACCCGTCAGCGGCTTCAAGTCGCGAAGCGTCATCTCGAGAACGCCACCGGTCCCCATCGACGAAAACACCGTCTCCAGGCTCAACGAACTTACGAGTTCCTCAATCAAATCTTTGAATTCATCGCCAGTGATCTCGGGACGCGGATCGCTGAGAGCACCCAACCTCGATTGCGTCTCGCGCGGCACGTTGGGCGCAAATCGCGCGATGAGCAAGATGAGCCCGAGCCCCATCAACAAGGGCGCGAGCATGACAAAAAGAGGCAGCATTGTGTTTGGTGCCACTTAAGCACCGCTAGCGTCGCTCCGCCACCCACCGGAAGCAGCCGCCGGGCCGACCTGAGGCGCCTGAGCGGGGCGGCGGCGCGCTGGCTTTGCTCGACGGCCCTGCTTGCGACGGCAAGCCCGGTCGGATAGCGTCTCGGACTGCGTCATGCTGAGCCCAACGACGGTGATTCGGGAAGAGGACTTTCGACGCATTCAGGCGGCGGTCGATAAGCTCGTTCGCAGCGCGTACGCCAAGGTGGTTTTCCTGGTCGACAAGGCGGGGCAGCTCATCGCGGCGGGCGGCGATGTGGACCACCTCGACACGACCTCACTCGCGTCCCTCACAGCAGGAAATATCGCCGCAACCGGTGGCATCGCAAAGCTGCTTCGAGAGAACGAATTCACGACGCAGTTTCACGAGGGCAAGAACGCCCACATTCACATTCAGGTCGTTTACAACCGGGTCATCCTGGTCGTTATTTTCGACGCAAAATCGAGCCTCGGTCTGGTGAGGCTTCGAGTGCGAAAGACCAGTGAAGAGCTTGGCCAGGTGTTCGAGCAACTGAGCCAGAGACCGCTCTCGCCTCGCGACGGAGCGCCCTTTGGGGAGCTCACAGACGAGGACATCGACAACTTGTTCAACGACTGACCCTTTCAGGGCTCCCTTCCCCCCCCAACCCGAGGCTACGAAACCGAAGATGCCGTTCATCAACCTCGTGGCGAGGGAGATCAGCTGCAAGATCGTCTATTACGGGCCTGGCCTGGGGGGCAAGACGACCAACATCGAGCACATCTCGGCGCGCACGAAGCCCGAGTCGCGAGGGCAGCTCATCAAGCTAGCGACCGAAGCCGAGCGCACGCTCTTTTTTGACTTTCTGCCGCTCGACCTCGGTGAGGTTCGCGGATTCAAGACGCGTTTTCACCTCTACACGACGCCCGGACAGGTTTACTACCATGCGAGCCGCAAGCTCATCCTGAAGGGCGTGGACGGCTGCATCTTCGTCGCGGACTCGCAACGCGCACGGCTTGACGCAAACGAGCAGTCCCTCGAGGACATGAAGGAGGACCTCGAGGACTATGGCCTCGCGTTCGACCAACTTCCTTTGGTGGTCCAGTACAACAAGCGCGACATCCCAGGCGCGTTGAGCGTCGAAGAGCTGCGCAGCGTGGTCAACCCGAACGGAGCTCCCGAATTCGAGGCGGTCGCAAGATTGGGCGTCGGCGTATTCGAGACGCTGAAGTCCGTCGCACGCCTCGTTTTCCTTGAGCTAAAAAAAGAACAGAACACCGGCCCGTCGAGTGAACCCGACGGCGGCTCCGGTCGCTAGACCGCTCTCGATTCGTTCGAATCGAGAGCCAAATAACAACAGGTGGCCGAGTCAATATCCGTCGAAGCGACGGGTCTTTCGACGGCCTCGGCAACGAGCGGGCGTCGAAAGACCCATAGCGTCGATGGACTCGGCGAACCCCCGACCGTTCAGCGCGCGCGTTGGTAGATGCGGTTGCGGCGGTCCGCCGCTTTCGAGGCGAGCTTGGCGCGACGGCGCGCGGTCTTGTTGCGGTTGAGCTTGCGGGGTTTCTTGGAGATCAAGAGATACATTTGGACTGGGCTCGAGAAAAGGGTCTTGGTATCTACGACACGTCGGCTCGAAGTGCAAGCCAGACGCAGAGGACCCGTCGCTTCGAGGGGCTCACCCTCGATTCGTTCGAATCGAGGGCATAAAAAAAACAGCCGTGCCCGAGTCAATATCCGATGGACTCGAGGGGCTCACCCTCGATTCGTTCGAATCGAGGGCATAAAAAAAACAGCCGTTCCCGAGTCAATATCCGTCGAAATCGCGGGTCTTTCGACGCCCTCGCC
>CANMZR010000093.1 GCA_947502375.1 Polyangiaceae bacterium | reverse complement strand
CGACCGTCGCGCTCGACGACCAATATTCTGCTTCTTCATGGAACACTCCTCTCGCATCTTCATGCTATCCGGGGTGTCCGCTAAACGGGGGGAAGCTCAGACCGAGCGCTGCGCAAATAAGCGCCTCGAAAATATTATCCCAGGTGCCGTGTAAGGCCAGAGCGCGCGCGGCGTTTTCCCCACGTCAACCAACGGGAGAACTGAAGCGATGCGAATTTCGAACACAGCAATGGCACTGATTCTGGCAGCGACGGGATGCTCGGCCACACAGACACCAGAAGCGCGGAGTACCCGCCCGTTGTCTCCATTCCTGAGCGGGAAGCCCAGTCCAAAGAACGAGGCAAAGGCGCCGGAATTGGGAAGAGCCACCGACGGCACTCCGGTCTCGAAGCTGGCCGCTCGGGGCGTCGAAAGCAGTTCCATCGCACCGGCCTCGGGTGACTCGGATGGACCTAAAACTAGAGAGGGCGAACCCGACAAGGCGAGTTCCGAGGAGGGCGCACCGAAGGACACTGCCCCCGTGAGTCTCGCCGATCGTCGGCGAGTTGAGTCCAAACCGACGAGCTCAACCGCGGGTGCTTACGGGCGCGCTACCAAAGCGCCAGCAGCCTCTCAGACGGGAATGCCGGCAGCGGGCCCTTCAATGCGACTCGGGGCAGCGGGCCCTGCACTGCACGCAGAAGAAGCCTTCGCAGCGAGCCGGCCCTTTGAGAAAGGGGCCACGGTGGCCCGCGGTGAAGCTCAGGTGCGAGCCGGTGAGTGGGATGACAACGCCAATTACCGTGAGTTTCAGAAGTACCTCGCCTCCGAAGCGAGGCTGCCCTTTGAGAAACTCGATTTGAGCCATCGACGCTTTTTGGTGGTGAGCGATACCAATGGCAAAGGCGTTGTGAACTGCCGAATCACCGTCCGCGATGCGGCCCAGCACGAAGCCGTTCTCACAACGACGGCCTCGGGACGCGCACTGCTCTTTCCGGGTTCTCTGGGTCTGGTCGGCCGCGTTCTGTCTGCGAACGCCGCATGCCATGGCCACGCCCAAAGCATGAACATCGACACGCTCGAGCCCGATGGGGCCGTCGAGTTTCGGATGCCCTTCGCCCGTCCCGCACCGTCCAGAACCATCGACCTCGTGTTCGTACTCGACACGACCGGCTCGATGGCCGAAGAGATCGATGCCGTCAAAGACACCATCTCCAAGGTGGCAACTGAAGCCGGACGCGGCCACACCAGCTTCCGCGTAGCGCTCGTCGAATACAAAGACAAAAGGGACGCATACGTTACGCAGATTCATCCCTTCAGCACGGACATCGCTGCCTTTTCGCGGCAGATCCAGAGCATTGAAGCGAGCGGCGGCGGCGATACGCCGGAGCATGCCAACGAAGGACTGCGGGTCGCGATTGACCAACTCGATTGGAGCGAAAACGCCAGCGCTCGACTGGCTTTCCTCATCGGCGACGCGCCGCCGCACCTCGACTACGACGACGACCGAGGCTACCGTCCGACTCTCCTGCAGGCAGCCGCACGAGGCATTCAGCTCTACACGGTGGCCGCGTCCGGCATGGATTCCCTCGGCCAGGTGGTGTGGCGTCAGCTCGCGCAGTACACCGGTGGGACGAACCTCTTCGTGCTGCGCGGTGGTGCCGGCCCACAGTCGACCGGCGCCGGAGATCCGAAGGCGAGCTGCGGCGGCACCCAGTCGAACTACACGAGCGGCAACCTCGATAAGCTCATCCTTGCGAAGCTGGACCTCACCCAGAAACTTCTCGAGCTCGACCCGCTGCGGATCGCGGGACTCGGCAGTGACGAGAACGCGAAGTCCTGCGGCCAACGCATCGTCATGGCTCGGTGATGCTCGAAGCTGACCCGCCGGTCAGTTCACTTGAAGGCGCACTTCACCCGTCGGTGGAGCGCGCCTTCGGCCGTTTGCGGGGGGCCTCACCGATGGTCGCATAGACCCGCCGCTTCGGCCCCTTGCGCATCGCACCGAGACGCAGATAGCCCCCCTCGAGCACGCCAAAGAACGCCTCCACAACCTGCTCTCGAGTGCGCTTGCTCCCCCGCTTCTGTCGGGTCTCGACGAGCACCTCGCGCAAGCCACCGATCGTCATGCTGGCGTAAAGCTTCGGGTCACCCTCGCGAACGATGCCGAGCCGCTGACCTTCCGCGAGGCTCGTAGCAAGCAGGTCTTTCAGCGTTCGATAGAACGAGTCGGTCTTGAGACGGAAGTTCTCGTCGACGCCACTCGCCTGGTCGAACAACAAGCTCGTCACTCGGGGCTGCTGCGCCAGCACACCGATGATCGCCCGAATATTGTGCTTCACCTGTGCGGCCACATCCGCCTCGGTATCGACCGGAATGATAGCCATCGACAGCTGGACCGCGAGCCCGTTGATGAGCTCGGAAAAGATCGCCCGCTTGTCCTGAAAATACAGATACAAGGTTCCCTTCGCGACCCGCGCCGCCGCGGCGATGTCGTCCATTTTCGCCTCGTGGTAGCCCTTCGTCGCGAAGACGTCGCTCGCCACGCTTAGAATTTGTTCCCGGCGGTCCTGCTTCTTGGTCGACACGGCGGGCGGAGACTAACCCAATCCTAAGCGGCCTGCCTCCTTGGTTCTGCCGTAGAACCAGCGAACGACGGACCCCCCACGGCTTGTATCGCCCCCTGAACAGGTGTGCTACTCACTCCCCCTGACTGACTCGTCAGTCAATTTACGAGAATCGACGTATGACCTCGAACGCCCAGCTACGAACAGACCCCATTGTCATCGGCATGGATGTCGGCTCAACCACAGTGAAGGCCGTCGCGCTCGACCCGGTGACGCTCGATATCCTCTGGAGTGACTACCAGCGGCACAACACGAAGCAGCCCGAGAAGGTGCACGAGCTCTTGCTCGCCATCGAGGCCGCGTTCCCCGATTCCGACCGTTCGCGTTGGCGAATGTTTTTGACGGGCTCCGGCGCTTCGCCGCTCGCGCCGCACCTCGGGGCGAAATTCGTTCAAGAAGTCAACGCCGTGACCATCGCGGTCGAGAAACTCCACCCGGACGTCGGGAGCGTCATCGAGCTCGGCGGCCAGGACGCGAAGATCATCATGTTCACGAGCGACGGCGAGTCCGGCGAAAAGATCGCCGTGCCATCGATGAACGACAAATGCGCGTCGGGCACAGGTGCCACGATCGACAAGTGCATGATCAAGGTGGGCCTGCCAGCAGAGGAGGTCGTGAAGATTCACTTCGACGATTCCAAGCTCCACCACGTCGCGGCGAAGTGCGGCGTGTTCGCAGAGACCGACATCGTGAACCTGGTGAAGAGCGGCATCCCGGCCTCCGAGATCCTTTGCTCGCTCGCCGACGCTATCGTTCTTCAGAATCTGAGCGTGCTCACGCGCGGAAACACTCTGAAGCACCGAGTGATTCTGCTCGGTGGCCCGAACACGTACCTACCCTTCTTACAAGAGTGCTGGCGCAAGCGAATTCCCGAGACCTGGAAAGAGCGCGGCCACGTCTGGCCCGAAGATCAGCCAATTGAAGAACTCGTTTTCATCCCGGAAAACGCTCAGTATTACGCTGCCTACGGCGCGTGCGCCTTCGGCATCGGCGAGTCGACCAGCGTCGGCCGCTACACTGGCACCGAGGGCCTCGTCGAGTACATGACGAACGGCCGCAAGGCGCGCCTCGCTCAGTCCGCTGGACCGCCGTTGGTCGCTTCGCTCGAGGAGGTGGACGAGTTCACGAAGCTCTACCAGATCCCGAAATTCGTGCCGATGAAGCTCGAAGCGGGGCAAAAACTTCGGGCGGTCATCGGGCTCGATGGTGGGTCCACCTCTTCGAAGGCGGTGCTCATCGACGAGAACGAACAGATCATCTGCAAGGCGTACCAGCTCTCGAAGGGCAACCCGATCCAGGACACGAAAGAGCTGTTGGCACAGCTTCGAGGCTACGTGACGGATCTTGGCGCAGAACTCGAGATCATCGGGATGGGCGCAACCGGTTACGCCGCCGACGTGCTCGAAGCGAGCATGAAAGTGGACGTCAACGTCGTCGAGACCGTGGCGCACATGATGAGCGCGGTGAAGTACTGCGGCGACATCGACGTCGTCTGTGACATCGGCGGACAGGACATCAAGGTGCTGTTCATCAAGAACGGAGATATCGCGAACTTCCGCCTTTCGAATTCGTGCTCCGCCGGCAACGGCATGCTGCTCCAAGCGATGGCCGATCAGTTCGGCTTGCCGGTGACCGCGTACGCCGAGACCGCCTTTCGAGCCGAACTCGCCCCTAAATTCAGTTACGGCTGTGCCGTGTTTCTCGACACCGATCGCGTCAATTTTCAGAAGGAGGGGTTCTCGAAAGAGGAGCTGCTCGCAGGGCTCGCGCAGGTGTTGCCAAAGAACGTGTGGCAATACGTCGTGCAAATCCCAAGGCTCGCGGCGCTCGGCCGTCGCTACGTGCTGCAAGGCGGGACACAGTACAACCTCGCCGCCGTCAAGGCTCAGGTCGACTACATCAAGCAGCGCGTTCCGAACGCCGAGGTGTTCGTGCATCCGCACACCGGCGAAGCTGGCGCACTTGGCGCGGCGTTCGAGGCTCTTCGCGTCGTCAAGCGACGTGGCAAGTCCACCTTCATCGGACTCGCCGCCGCCATCGACATCGAGTTCTCGACAAAGAACGACGAGAGCACGGTCTGTCACTTCTGTCCGAACGAGTGCAAGCGGACGTTCATTGACACGGAGTGCCCGGATGGTTCGACGGCGCGCTACATCTCAGGGTTCTCCTGCGAGAAAGGCACCGTGGAGAGCGAAGACGCGATGCTCGCCTTGGTCAAGGAGCGCAAGGCCATCGCCAAAGAGTTCCCCAACATGATCTCGTACGAGGCGAGCGTGGCGTTCAAGCACTTCTACCAGCCCGCCCCGCTGCCACCGAACGGCACGCCGATTGAAGACGTCGCGGTGCATCGAGGCCTCTTCGGAATCCGGCGGGAGAAAGTGATTCGACCTTTCCAGCGGACGAACGCCGAAGGCCGTGAGCGCTTGCGAAAGGTGCGGATCGGCTTACCGCGAGTCTTGAATATGTACTCGACGGCCCCGTACTTCCGCACCTATTTCGAGGCCCTCGGAATGACGAAGCAAAACGTCGTTTTCAGCGATCCGACCAGTGAAGAGATGTGGGTCGAGGGCGGAAAGTACGGTTCGGTCGATCCCTGCTTCCCGAGCAAGGTCGCCCAGGCACACATCCACAACTTGCTGTTCAAACATCACGAGGAGAAACCGCTTCAGTTCATCTTTTTCCCGATCTTGATGAACGTTCCGAATTTTCTCGAGAGCACGATGGACTCGACGAGCTGTCCTATCGTGGCGGGCGCGCCTGAGGTCATGAAAGCTGCCTTCACCAAGGAGATCGACTTCTTCGCGCAACGCGGCATCGAATACCTCGACCCGGGCGTTAGCTTCTCCGAGGTGCACTTGATGGCTAAGCGCATGTTCGACACCTGGGGGCCGCGACTTGGCGTCACTCAGGACGAGAGCGATCACGCGCACCGCGAAGGGCTGCGTGCCCTCGAGGCCTTCGACCTCGATCTGCAGGAAAAAGGCCGGGCCATCCTCGAGACCGTCGAATCCGAGAACCGGATCGCCGTGCTCGTGACGGGCCGTCCTTACCACTCGGACCCCGGGCTCAACCACGGGATCCCCGACGAGTACCAGCTCCTCGGTTACCCGATCTTGAGCGTCCGCTCCCTCCCGCGCCAGCAGGACTTTTTGAAGCGTTACTTTCACGACACCGAGAACCCGCTCGACATCAACGATGTATGGCCGGAGAACTACTCGGCCAACAGCGCCCAGAAGGTGTGGGCCGTGAAGTATGCCTCACGTCACCCGAACATCGCGTTGCTCGACCTGTCGAGCTTCAAGTGCGGGCATGACGCACCCACTTACGGGATCGTCGAAAACATCGTTTCGGCAGGAAAAATCCCCTATGCGGCTCAACACGATCTGGATGCGAACAAGCCGATAGGCTCGATCAAAATTCGCGTGAAGACGTACGCGTACACGCTGAAGATGCACGAGGAAGCACTCGAGGACATCGACGCCAAAAAGGCCGAGATGTCCCATAGCCTCGACATGAAGCGCCTCGAATTGCTTCGGGTGAAGGAAGGGCAGCTCAAAGGCCGCCACCAGTCCGACACGAAGCTGGCCCTCGCCATTGAAACGCTCGGTGAACAAATCAGTCGTTACAAACCCGTCAACGCGTTGCCCGAGGTTCCCAAGAGCGGCCTCGTGCAGCTGAAGCGTAAGAACCAAGAAGGTTCGCTCGTCGCCATCGATGCGGCGGAATGACGCGGCAAAAACTCCTGACAGCCGAGCGCGCATAACTCAAGCTCACGCACCTCCTCGAACCGACCGAAACGAACGGAAAGCACGACCCATGACGATGGAAACCACCACGAACACGAACACGAACACGACCCGGAAAAGCCTCCCGATCATGGGGCCGAGTGACCCAAAGCCCTTGGAGCCGATCCTCACGGATGCCGAGGTCGAGAGCCATCTTCGCGCCTTCGAGTCGGCGGAGGCCGAGCGTCTCGGCATCAAGCGTGGGCGCCACCAATGGACCGACCAGATGGTGAACCCGCAAGTGAAGCGCGCCGAACGCGAGCACGTGACGCTGCTCATCAGCGGACTCACGAAGGCGCAAGATTTCCTCGTCGAGGCGGGCATTCGCAGCAGCGGCTACAAAGTCGAGAACATCGGCTGCCCCGACACGACGGCACTGCAGCTGGGCAAGGAGTTCGGCAACCGCGGGCAGTGCAACCCGACGTATTTCACGGTCGGAAACCTCATCAAGCACCTCAGCACCCTGCGTGACGAGAAGGGCATGGCGACTGAGGAAATCATCAAGAAGTACGTTTTCTTCACGGCGGGTGCCTGCGGGCCTTGCCGGTTCGGAATGTACGTCACCGAGTACCGCAAGGCGCTTCGAGATGCCGGCTTTGACGGCTTCCGCGTCATGCTCTTCCAGCAACAGGGCGGCCTCTCACAAGCCACCGGTGATGACGTCGGCATCGAGCTCAGCCCGAAGTTCTTCGTGGCGATCATCAAGGCTCTCGTCAGCGGCGACGTCGTCAACGCGCTCACGTATCGCATTCGCCCCTATGAGGTTGAACCGGGTGCGACGAACCGCGCAGCTGAAGACGCAAAGAAGATTCTCTACAAGGCGCTCCTGCACAAGACCAATATCTTTGCCGCCCTCTTGCGCTGCCGGCAAGGTCGACAAGCTCATGGCGAAGCCGAAAGTTGGCATCATCGGAGAGTTTTGGGCGATGACGACCGAGGGAGACGGAAACTACCATCTCCAGCATTTCCTCGAGAGCGAGGGCGCGGAGTGCGACATCCAGCTCACGACGGCGTGGCTCCTTTACAACATCTGGGAGGTTGCCCGCGACACGCGCGAGCGCGACACGCTGCGCCAGGCCGACACTGCCAAGAGCGGGCTCGCCGATTTCCAAGGAGAATTCGACATCGCCAAGCGCCAGGCCTCCCTGCACTTAGCCGAGTGGGCGCTCCGCATCGGCTTTCAAATGTTCGCCATGCCGCCGGGGCTTCACGGCTATCACCTGCCGGACATGAACGCGATTGCCGAGGTTGCGGACGAATATTACTCGAACGATCTGCGCGGCGGCGAAGGCCACATGGAGGTTGGAAAGCTCATCTGCAACGTCGTCGGGAAAAAAGCCCACATGACGCTCAGCGTGAAGCCATTTGGTTGCATGCCTTCGAGCAGTGTCTCGGACGGCGTCCAGTCCCTCATCACCTCGAAATTTCCTGGCTCGATCTACTGTGCCGTGGAAACCAGTGGCGACGGCGCGACGAACTTCTATTCGCGCGTGCAGATGTTTCTCTACAAGGCGCGCATCGCAGCGGAGCAAGAGCTGGAAGCTACTTTTCTTGCGACCGGCGTGACACGCGCCGAAGTCGAGGCGTTCCTCGTGAAGAACCCCGAGTACGCTTCGGCACTTCACCATAGCCCTCATTCGCACTATGCCGGTGAGGCTGCGAACCTCGTCGACGAGCTCGCTCCGCATCAAGATGACGCGCACGGAGCGCGCGACGCAAAGCCTCCTGAAGGGTGGCACCAGCGTCGTGGGCGCCGCGAAGGCCCTGCCGAAGACCGTCAAGCGCGCCGTCGCTTGGCTCTCTGACGCCAAGGTGCAAAAGGCCATTGCGCTCGATGCGAGCATCGTTCGTGATCTCTTGCGAGGCAAGGTCGCGCACCATTACGGCCCGATCGTTCGACGATTGATGGGCAAAGCCTACTTCGAGAACAACTCGGAAGTCGCCGTCGCCGTCGAGGCGATGGCCGCCGAGTAAGGCGAAAAACGCTGCCGTCGAGGTCCGTTCGTTGGCCTCGGCGGAAGCTCAGCCACGCTCACGAAGGGGCGGCGGGTTCGTTGCGTGAATGCGAACACGCGCGACGTTGGCACAGAGGGCCAACCCTTTTGAGCTTGCTCGCAGAAATGCGCTGCACCACGCTAACCGGATGACCGAACCAGTTGTCCGCGGTGAAGCGCGTGCTGCGCAGCCCTTGCCGCGCGGAGCCTCCGTGGCTTTGGTGGTCATCTCCATCGTTACGCTGGTCGGCACCATGGCGTTCCTCGCGTGGTTTCTCCACGGCTGAACGTTACGGGGGCTCGTGAGCGAGCAGAGCGGCGTTCAGGACCTCGACCGTGACGAGGCCATAACGTCTCCAGACCTCGCGTCCCATTCGATCGAGCAACACAAAGCTTGGTACGTGACGGAGCCCGGGAAAGGCCCCGTGGCCTTCGAGCATCTCGCTGTCGGCCAAGGCCACTGGGAAAGCCACATCCATGGCAGCGACGAAGGCTGCTGCAAGCGGGCGATTCTCGGGTGGCTCAAAGACAATCAGCAGCGCATTCAAGCGCGGCCGATGACGACGCACGACCGCCGAGGCCATGGGAACTGCAGCCTGCGAGAGCGTGTCGTACGTCGCCGCAAAGACGACGAGGGTCGGGCGACCGAGAAAGTCCGCACTTTGGACGACTCCGGAAACGATGCCCGGAAGCTCGAACGTGACGGGCGCCGTGGGCACGCTCGACCCCGAATCGGCGGCGACGGGAGCATCGATTGGCACCTGGGGGACCTCGACGCACGCGGCCAACACCGCAACGTATGCCAAGAGCACCACGGCACGGTCACGCCTCATCGCAACTCGGAACCGAACAACCCGGTGCTAAACAAGTCCGCGCAGTCACGAAGCACTTGGGGGAGCTCCGCCCCGCTACGCCGCTGGGCTAGCACCGCGTGCGCCAGTTCATCCACGACCGCGTCACGCGAGCTTCCGTAAAGCTTGATGTCATCGATGATCTCGCCTTTATCGGGCGCGTCCGCATCACGAACAAGCGGCATCTGGCGCACCCAATCGAAGCCCCGCTCCTTCACGATTCGACACACGAGAACCCGCACGAAGTCGAGGTAGAGCGGAATCACCAAGACGACCAACCGAACACCACCGCTCGCCGTTCCGAGAAGCGCACGCTTGACCTCGGTGACCGCCCCTAGGGTCGTGTTCGACGCAAGCTGCAGCCGCTCTCGCCTTTTCGGATCAGCCTCGACCGCGAGCAACGGGCCGTAGAGCGCCGCGACTGGAACGCCAGCACCCGGACCGTCTTCAGCCAGGGCTGCCAGCCAAGCATCGCGGGCATCATCGGGCAGCTCGGCGTACAGGTGCGCGGCCGCCGTTGCCGCATTCGCATCGGTCGCGAGGGAGGCGAGCCAGACTTGCCACGCACCCCGAATGTAGTCCTCGACCTCGCCTGACGCACCTGACGGAGCCGTCTCTTCCGACAGCATAAGCGCAGACAAATCACTGGGCGCTCCGCGGTTCGATGGTCGCTGTCCGTCGGTCACAGCTGGCCCCAGCGTAAGGCGAACCGTCGCTCGTAAAAGCGCCCAGGAAATCCCTTCAACACCGGCATGACCGCATCATGCAAGCGGCAAGGTCCGTGCGGCGTCATTCGACTTCCACTATAGGCACTCTGAATCTCCTGAGAACGCTAACACACCTGCGTGAGCGCCCGCTCCGCAACGTGCCCGAAAGTTTTCCTGCACCATGCACAACCTCAACGGCGACGAACTCAGCGACGAGCTCAGCGACGAGCTCAGCGACGAGAGTGCGAATCTCGATATCCCCCCGCTCGATGACGCAGGCGACGACGATACGGAGAGCCCGCTCCCCGAGGACGTCCAGCTCGACGAGCCACTTGGGATTCGCGAGTCCAACGTCACCGAGAGCACCGCCGAGACGGACGCGTTGCGATTCGACGAGCCACTCGATACCGAAGCCGAACAACCCAGCGTGTTGGGCGACGAGGCCGAGGGTCCCGAGAACTTTCGAGCGAGCGATGACCTCGTCGTAGCCGAACGCGAACCCTCGTTTTTGGGCGCTGAAGAGCCGGCGGGGAGCGATGGCGAAGGCGGACTCGAGGAGTTCATCCTCGGCGGAGAGGACGACGGTGGCGCCGACGGGTTGAACGATCCCGAGGCCGACATGCTGGACGAACTACCGCCGCTCGATGGTAACGGAGCCGAAACCGACGTCGCGGATGAAGCGTTCGTCCCCGAGCTTGCGGAGATCCTCGGCGAATAGACCCAGCCGCAGTCCCTCGATTCGTTCGAATCGAGGGCCAAATAACAACAGGGAGCCGAGTCAATATCAGTCGAAATCAAGGGTATTTCGACGCCCTCGCAAAAGAGGGGCCGTCGAAATACCCGTCACTTCGATGGACTCGGCGCCTCGGCCAACTAGACCCTCACGAACGCCGCATGGAGTGCCGTTTGCGTAGCGTTCGCGAGCGCCGACTCGACGACCACCGAGAGACGCAGCGGACCGAAGGAGTGCGCGAGCGGGCTGACATGAGCTTCTCGAAGCGACCGCCTGAGAGCCGTCAACTGGGCTGGCTCGCTCGCGATGGCAGGACCCACGACGCTGACGAAGGCCACGTCGGAGCGCACGACGCCAACTTCTGAAAGCCAGACCTGCGTGCCGGGCCAGTCGGGCGCACTGATGAGCGAGACCACCGCGCGCGCCTGACCTTCGACGCCATCGAACGCGAGCAACGGGAGCGCCGCCCGTTCGAGTGCCATCAGAAGACGGGTCGACGCATCGGCACCGACCACCTCGACCAAGGCGACGTTGCGGTCGCAGCTCACCGACCTGGCAGCAGCATCTGCGGGGCCATTCGCACGAACCACCGTCTCTCTCGGCGAATCGGAAATCGCATCGAAAGTGGAACGCGCGTAGATCGCGATGCCAGCGCGGCGCGCCCACTCGACGGCGTGAGCGTTGATGACCTTGGCGCCAGCGTGCGCCATTTCCTGAAGCATGTCGAAAGTCATTTCTGGAAGGTGCTCGGCCGCCGAGACAACCCGCGGATCGGCGGAATAAATCCCGTCCACGTCGCTGTATATTTCGCAGCGATCGGCCGAGAGTGCCGCCGCCAGTGCGACCGCCGTGGTGTCGCTGCCGCCCCGACCGAGCGTCGTAATTTCACGCCGGTAACTCACCCCTTGGTAGCCCGCCACGATGACGACCCGCCCGCGCGCCAGCTCGTCCTCGACACGATGCGGGCGGACCTCGATGATGCGCGCGTCGAAGTGTCGATCGTTCGTGATGATTCCGCATTGAGAGCCGGTGAAGCTTATCGATTCGACTCCCCGCGCCTGAATGGCGATAGAGAGAAGCGACATCGCCACGCGCTCTCCCGTGGAAACGAGCATGTCGAGCTCGCGGCGCGCCGGCTCGGCTGTAAGGGCAACTTGACGTGCCAGGGCGAGCAATCCATCGGTGGTTTTTCCCATCGCACTGACGACGGCGACCACGTCATTGCCGGCCCGCTTGGTAGCGACGATGCGCTCCGCTACCCGACCGAGGCGATCGACATCGGCAACCGAGGAGCCGCCGTATTTTTGGACGACAATCGGCCGGCGTGAAACCGAAGCGTTCGAGTCGGAATGCGACATGACGAGCGAGCAGAGGGGCTAGCACGGGCGAGCCGACCGGGCCGAGCTTTCGGCTATCGTGAACGGAATTGAGCCGTGACCTTGCGAGTGAGTCAGTCCCGATTGAGGAGCAACTCGTAGAGGTCAACTTCGCCCACGCGGCCTTCAACGAGGGCCTGTTCGCGCATCCGCTCGAGAACGGCACGACGCCGAAGCATGAGCCGGCTGCGGAGCGGCTCCCCCTCCTCTTCGATTCGGGCCGACAAAAGTGCGAGCAATTCGTGGTCCCGACCCAATCGTTGGAGCGCATCCGCGAGCGCCAAGACAACCTGGGAGTCCGTCGGATCGCCCCTCAATTTGTCGGCGAGTTTCTCGACGAGCAGCTCATCATCCACCGGCTCGTAATCCAGGGGCAACGGCCCCGGCAACGGCTCCAGAAGCGGCTCCTGAAGCGGCCGATGGGAGGGCGGAGGAACGCTCGAGGATACGATGGCGTTCTGGGGCGATGCGAGCTCGACGAGGCCATCGGATGGCAGCGATTTACCGCGCGCTGCAGCTTCGGAGGCAACCCGTCGGAAGGCCGTTTGGATCGAGTTTCGACGCGGCGCGAGGCGGATGGCGAGTCCGAGCAAGCGCTGTGCAGCGAGCCGGTTGCCGCGATCGAGTTCTTCGATTCGGGCAGCCTCCTCGAGGTAACTCGCAAGCTCCGAAGCCAGGTCACGACGAGCACTTGCGACGCCGTCATCCGAAGCCAACGCGATTCGGGGATCGGGTCCATCTGTGAGAGCACCGAGTGCTCGTTCGGCTTCGTCACCGAGTCGGGCAAACGCCTCGCTCGCGCCTGGCAGATCGCCGAGTTCCGAACGCCAACGCCCTTCGAGCAGGCGCGCCTCAAACGACTCTGGAAGCAACGCCGGAATGGACCGAACGTGGGCCACAGCCGCCGGGCGATCGTCGGCGTAGGCCACGAGTGCACGGGCAAGCTCGAGCACGAGCCGCGACCTCGGAGAGACGCAACCCGGCGCTGACTTCTTGGCAAGCCCCACCGCACGCATGTGAAGCTCGAGTGCGCGTCGCCCCTGACCAAGGGAGCCGAGCGCCCGCGCCAGCCCCGCGACGACTTCCGGCCCATCTGGGCGGTACCGAAGGGCGCGTTCGAACCATCGCGCGGCAGGTTCAAGGTGCCGTTCGCGCAGCAGCGTTTCCGCGACGCGTTGAGCCACGAGGTGACGTCGCTCAGCCCCGCGAGCCGCGGCCTCAAGCTCGTAGGCGTCGGCAAGCCCGAGTTCGAGCGCACCTGCGTCGCTGACTTGCTGCATTCCTTTTTCTTGAACAATGGCAGCAGGAGCTTTTCCACTCGCCATCATCTCCACAAAAACTTCTTTTCCTTGTCGTCCGCTGATCGTCCCTTTTTCAATCAGAGCCGCAAGCTCAGCCAAGGATGTCGGCGTCACGAGCGCCTCAGAAAGCTCTAACGAAGCGGATCCCAGAGCACTCAAGAGATCATTGATCATCCAGTTCGCAACTGTTTTTGGTTTTGCTGCTCCAGCTGCTGCCGTCACCG
>CANMZR010000092.1 GCA_947502375.1 Polyangiaceae bacterium | reverse complement strand
AACCGCGTCTACCTCGGTTTCGCGGACAACCCGGTCGATGTTCGAGTGCCCGAGGTCGTCCTTGGACCGCTGCCGGCGTCGCTCGCCGAAGGACAAACGGTGCCCGTGCGTTTTCGGGTCGCGGATCGCGTGCTTGTGGATGCCGGCCCGCGCGTGCGTGCCGAGCTCCAGGTGACGGTGGATGGCGGAGCCGTGCTGACGGAGCCAGCTCACTTCGTCGGGGGTGATCTTTACCAGGTGAACCTGAAAGCCCCGGCGGGTTCGTCCATGCTCCTGCGAGCGTGTGCCACGGATCCGCAAGGCAACACGGGTTGCAGCCAGAAGGCGGTCGTTTCAGGCTCCGGAGGTGCGACGAGCAGCGCCTCGACGGGGGCCGGCGGCGAGTCGAACGTGGCCTCTGCGACCGGTAGCGGAGGCACCGGTAGCAGCGTGAGCGCGGGGAGCGCCGGCAGCGACGTAGGGGCCGACGACAGCGGTTGTTCGTGCCGGAGCGTGGGGGGCAGAGAGCGACCCGTCGGATGGCTTTCGTTCGGGCTCTGTGTGACCGCGCTCGCGGTCTGCCGTCGGTCGAGCTTCAGCCGGCGAGCAGCCGTTTGACCATCCGTTCGATGCGCATCGGCATTCGGTGATGGTGTCCCGAATGTTTTCCAGGATATTCGTCAAAAGCATAGGAAATCCCGTGTCCCGCGAGCTTTTGCGCGATCTGACGGTGCCCGAGTTGCAGCCCATACTCATCTTCCGTGCCGGCTTCGAGATGGATCCACCGCAAGCTCCGTAGCTCGGCGACGTGCCGGTCGACCATCCGAACAGGATCCCAGGCGAGCATCCGTTGCCAAGGTTCGCGCAGCAACTCGCCGCTCTCGGTGTCGAACCATAAGTCGCCCATCAGCACCGGGACCTGGAGATTGGGCGTGAAGCACGAAGCCATCGAGAGGTTCAGCATCGCGACGACGGCTGAGGGGCCGAGCAACCCGAGTGGATTGGGCGACGCCAGAAACTTTTCGACGAAAGAACTCACTCCTCCCGCCGCCTTCAGAGCCTCTACGGTCTTCGGAATGCTGTGGGTGTAAAGGAATTCGTACCAGGAGTCACCGGCGCTGGAGGTGATTGCGGAAAATCGATCGGGGCGCAGCATGCCACAAACGAGCGCGCCAAAACCGCCGCTCGAGTGCCCGATGACGCCTCGGTAGTCACGGCTCTTGTGCGTGTGAAAGCGTGCATCGACCCAGTCGACAAGCTCATCGCACAGGTAATCCATGTGGTTGCCGTTGGCGGGCGAGTTCACGTACTGGCTTGCACCCAAGCGCGTCGAGCCGTCCGGGAACACGACGATGCAAGCCGGCAAGTGTCGCTCGGCGATCAGTCGATCCAGCCGGTCCGGTAGCGATTGTGCGAACGCCCCAGGATCGGCCAGGTAAGCCGAGCCGCGCCCACCCCAGCCCGCGAGCATGAACACGACCGGGTAAGGCTCGCGGCGTCGCTCCGAGTAGTCAGGCGGCAGGTAAACGTGCACGCGCCGAATGTGGGGGTCCCCCATGGGATTGTTTTCCAGCACGCGGCTCGTGTGGTCGAAGGCTCGTACGTAGGTCATCGATCCGTGGCAGACTCTACCAGCCTCGAATCGGAAGCAATCATGCGCCTCACCGTCGTCGGCTCGTCGGATGCGTTCAATTCATTGGGACGCAGCCATTCTTCCTACCTTCTCGAAGGGGACGGCGTGGGGCCCATCATGATCGATATGGCCTGGGGGTTTTGGCATGAGTTGGTTCAATAAACGAACACGCCCGGCGGTCCCGGCACCTCAGGCGTCGTCGAGCCGCACGTCGAAACCGGCGCTCGACGAAGCCTCGGAAGACACGGGAAAATTTCTCGACGCGGCTCTCGACGCGGCCGGGGCCATCGTGCGAACTTTTGGGAAATACTCTTTTTCACTTGAGGAGACGACGTCGCTCGA
Source organism: Polyangiaceae bacterium (assembly GCA_947502375.1). Lineage (GTDB taxonomy): Bacteria > Myxococcota_A > Polyangia > Polyangiales > Polyangiaceae > SYFR01. The sequence goes on along the minus strand of CANMZR010000092.1, from coordinate 11,630 downwards.
GCTGGCGGAGCGTTACGAAAGATGGGCGCGGCATGTGCTCAATGGGGCGCCTGCTCCCGATGGTTCCGAGCCCCAGCGCGGTCGAGCCTGGCGCCCACTGCAGCTGGAATTCACCGAGCGCAGGAAGGCCGAGAGCGAGCACGTTCGCCGAGTCCGAGAGCTTATCTGGGTCGTGATGAACGGCGTTCGCGGCGCACTCTCTCATGACGCCGTAGCCGACGCCCGACTTCGAGAGCCCCTCGAGAAACTGAGAAAAGTCATCAGCTCCGACGCCACCATGGCCGAGCTTCGCAGCGAGGTGGGTGCTGCTGTCGCGGTGATCGAACAGACGCTCGCCGACCGGCAGGTGGCCCAGTTGGCGGACTTTTCCCAGATGGCGGCGACGGTGCGCGAAGCGAAGGGTGAGCTGCTCGCTACTCACGGGGATGGCGAAATTGACCTGCTTACTCAGGTCTTCACGCGTGTGCCGCTGAACCTGCACCTTGAAAACTCCGCGAGTGTTTCGGACTTCACGGGCGAGCCTCTCAGCCTGCTCCTCGTCGACGGGGACAACTTCAAAAAGTTGAACGAAGCCATCGGACGCGAATCGGGGGACCGTGTTCTTAAGTCGCTGGCGGACAGCTGCGTCCGAGTCGCTGCCCGCAATACGGATTACGTCGCCCGATTTGGCGGTGACGAATTTGCCGTCGTGCTCGGCGACACGAGCCTCGCGGACGCTGTGAAGGTGGCCGAACGGATTGTCGAAGCCGCGCGGAAGCTCAACAGCACGACGCGTCCGGGCGAACGAAACATAAGCGTTTCAGTAGGTGTTGCGCAGCGCCGACGCTTCGAGACGTGCCCTTGTTGGCTGGAGCGCGCGAGCCGAGCGCTCGTGACGGCTCAGGGAAAGGGACGCGATCAGGTGTCAGCGGCTCAAGAAGATTGAACTTTTGGCGTTCCGGGGTTTGAAGCGGACCTCAATCTTGGCGGGTGGAGGTCCGTAACGTCACAAAACTCGGTTTGGTGCGGGCTCCCTCGCACGAAACCCGACGGGATGAACCCGTCGTAACAGGCGTCAATAAGATGCGAAAGTCTCGACGTAAAAGTCCTGACTCAGCCGGACCACCGCAAGGTGATTCAAAGCGGAGTCGGGGTGATGATCCGGTCGATATGGACAAGGTAATGCGGTTACGAAAATTGTTAGCCAGCGGTCGATTCGGAATGGATTTCGACTCGTTGGTTGAGCGGCTTTCACAAGCGTTTCGTAACTAACAACAAAGAGCTGTGAGTCGGGGCTCGACGGCGGTTGCGTCGTTCACCTCGGCTCGCAGCTCGGCTTCGTGGGCTCACGGGCCGGGAACGAGCTTGGAGATCGTGCCGCCCAGGTGAACGATGTAGATCTCGCCTTGCTCATCTTCGCCGAAGGCGACGACCCCTTGCCCGAGGGGGCCACCGAGGTCGGCTGAGAACTCCACCGGGCCTTGAACGAGGCCATTTTGGTAACGAAGTCCCCACACCTCGCCGGTGCAGAAATCAGCGTAAAAGTACGTGCCACGAAGCCACGGGATGGCGTGACCTCGGTAGACGTGCCCACCGGTGATCGAGCAGCGTCCCTGCTCGTGCTTGTAATCAAAAATCGGTAGATCGAAGACGGGTTGCGTGCAGCCCACGTTGCAGCCGTTCGGCCCGTTCGCGCACGTTGAACCCTCCATGACGCTCCAGCCGTAATTGAGGCCGCTTTTGCCACTCGGTGCTACGTCGATCTCTTCGCGTCGCCCTTGCCCGACGTCGCCGATGTAGAGCTCGCCCGTGCACATGTCGAACGCGCTCCGGAAGGGATTGCGCACCCCGCTGATGAAGATTTCGGGGCGGCCGACCGAAGCGTTCCCAGGTGGAATCGAATAAGGCGTTGTGCTCACGTCGATCCGGGAGATTTTTGCGAGCAACGTGTCCATGTTTTGCCCGGTTTGAAAGGTGTCGCAGGCGCCTCCGCCGTCGCCGAGGCCGATGTAGAGCAAGCCATCGACGGGACTGAATGCGATCGTCCCGCCATCGTGGTTTGAGGCGGGCTGAGTGACGGTCAGGATCGGCGAACCGACGGGCGTCGGGTCGGCGACATTGGGGTCGTTGGGACTACGCCGGTACTCTTCAATCGTGGTCATCCCGTTCGGTGCCGCCGAGTAGTGAACGAAAAGGCGGCCATTTTTCGCATAATCTGGATGAAACGCGAGACCGAGGAGTCCGAACTCGCCGCCCGTGACGATCTTGTTGTGAAGGTCGAGAAACAGCGTCTTCGCGCCTTTCATCACGAGTTGAAGTCGACCCTGGCGCTCGAAAACGAACTGGCGGTCCGCGTCGCCCCATGGCGACACGAGGCCCATTGGCTGGTCGAAGACGAAGGGCAGTGCGGTGCGCGCGAGTTTGCCCGCGACGCCGAGCGCGGGCGTGCAGTCTGCTTTTGTCGGGAACACGGGCTCGCTCCCTCCGACGCCTCCGCTGCCGCCACCCCCACCGGAGCCACCGGCTTGAGCCCCGGAGCCGTTGTTCGTGCCGCCCTGGCCGCCCGCTGCACTGCCGCCCGCTGCGCTGCCGCTCGACGCTTGGCCGGTGCTGCTCTGGGCGCTCGCGGAAGGGGCCTCACTCACGGCACCCCCGGAACACGCTTCGCCCCATGCCATTCCGGTAAACGCAAGCGTGACGCCGGTGAAAGCTCTTAGGATCCGCTCATTCATGGGCGGCAGCGTAACGCCGGAACGGCCGACCGAACATGGAAGTTTTTAGGGGCGTCGGGTCAGCTTCCCGAGGTCGCGAATCGTCGACTCGAGGCGGGGCGTTCCCGAATAACTGACGGCCGCGTTTCCGTGCAACTCGACCTCGAGCTGCCGCGGCGATGCAACATCGGCACGGCCATTGCCCGAGACGTTGACGAGTGCCTCCTCGATGGCGAGCGCTTCGAGACTCGCGGTCCCGGCCCCATCGATGAACACCTTCAGCTTCTGTGTCGAGCCCGTCACCATCGCACTGCCGGTGCCCCGCAAATCAAGTTGAAACCGGGCGTTGCGAACTTGAGAGGCGTGAAGGTCCACCGTCCCGATGCAGCGCACGAGCACGAGGTCCGGGGCCTCGATTCGGAGGCGCGGTCGAACCCTCGGATGGACGTCGCCGTCGAATCGCACGTGCAGGCGACGCCCGTTGCTATCGGTTCTGAGGAGCCCGACGAGATTGTCGTCCGCGGTCACCGAGACGCGGTGCTGAGCGCGCCCAAGCTCGACCGTGACCTCGAAATCTCCTTGCACCTCCAGCTCCGCAAACGGTCCTGTTTTGCGTTCCGCTGCGGCCTCGACACCCGACCCTTGTGGCGGGCGCCGACAGGCAGCCAGAGCGGCCACGAGGAACAGTCCGAACGCCACTCGCCGCCAGCGTTTCCCTGCTTGCGTCACGGAGGCTCGAGGAGCGGCATCGTGGTCGGTAAGACGGCGGCCGCGACCCGAAACCGGACGAGGAACGACGTCAACGATCCGGGGACGCTGACGTCGGTAAAAACACAAAGCACGCGTGAGCGCGGCATACGGCCACGATGCATCGGTCCTGGAGGCCCTGGCCACGGTGCTGCACGCGCTCAGCGCTATTCGATTCGCCGTTGGAATTTGAGGCTCCGCTTTTTCATCAGTCGGTAGAGCGTCACGACGTTGATGCCTGCAATCTCGGAGGCTTGACGCACGTTCCCGCTGCAGGCGTGAAGCAGCCCCGTCAAGTAGTGCCGTTCGAGTGGGCCCAGCCATTCTTCGCGGAGCTCTGCCAACGGACGAAAGCTCGAAGCATGACCGTTCATCAGGTTCGGTAGCCGTGGTGGCGCAAGGTTCGGCCACGCTGCGAGAGGCACCGCACCTGCGTATTCGGGCAGGACGCTCGGCAGCGCTCCAGACGGCGGGGGCATCGACGTAAACGACGGAAAAACGCTGCCGTAGTTGGCGCGGTTGTCCGACGGCGGGGGCGTCGAGCTCGCCGCCCGCTGCGGCGAGGGCCCACAGGCTTCGCGGATTGCCGTCGGCAGATCCTCCGGCATCAACGTGGTGCCCGTCGCCATGATGGCGCCGTGTTCGATGGCGTTCTTGAGTTCGCGCACGTTGCCTGGGAACTCGTAAGCGTGCAGCAGTGCCAGCGCCTCGGCGGCGATTCGGTCGCACGAAAGTCCGTGTTTCAGCGCAGCCTGCTCCAAAAAAACCAGGGCGAGCGAGTCGAGGCTATCGGCCTTGTAGGCCCGGAGAGGCGGGATCTCGAGGGTCATCACACTCAGGCGAAAGTAGAGATCGTCGCGGAATTCTCCACGTTGAACCATCGCTTGAAGGTCACGGTTCGTCGCGCAGACCAACCGCACGTCCACGCGCTCTGCAAGGCGATTGGAACCGAGCGGCTGCACCTCGCCATATTCGACGGCGCGCAGTACTTTCGCTTGCAGGGCGAGGGGCAGCTCGCCAATTTCGTCGAGAAAAAGCGTCCCTCCTCGTGCTTTTTGAAACTCGCCAACCTTGTCGAAGCTGGCGCCGGTGAACGCGCCCTTCACGTGACCGAAGAGCACGCTCTCGATCATCGTGTCGGGGATCGCCGCGCAATTGACGACGTTCATCGTTCCACTCGCGCGCCGGCTGCCGAAGTGGATGGCGCGAGCCATGAGGTCTTTGCCCGTTCCGCTTTCGCCGTGAATAAGGACGGGAGCGTTCGTCGGTGCGACGTGTTCGAGGCGTCGCTCGACCTCGAGCCATCCGCGACTTAGCCCACGAATGAGAAAAGGTCTGCCACCGTCGTCCTTCGATTGGCGATAAATTTGAGCGCGTCGCAGAAATTTCGCACTCGATTCGGCGAGGTCGGTCAGTGCCGCCATCGTCGCCTCGGCGAGCCCGTCCGGCGTGGTCGTCGAAACGCTAAGGACGCCGATCGCGCGGCCTTCATACCCAATGGGGACGGCCGCAATTGCGGCTACATCGTGAAAATAACGCGCATAGTTCGGGTCAATGCGGGTGTCGCGGCAGAGGTAGGGTTCGTTCGCTTCGAAGGCGCAGAGTGCGATGCCTTTGGCTTTGCCGTCTTTTGGGGTACGGAGCACCGCTCCGGGCAGGCTTATTGTGAGGCCGTCGACGACGTGAAAGTCGATTCGAAGCGCTTGCTCGTTGGGGTCGTAGAGAAAAATGCCGCCGTAGCGTGCGCCGGTTCGGGCCATCGCCAGCGCCATGATCCGTCTTTCGAGGGACTCGATGTCGCCGTGGTCGAGCTCTTCGTCGGTTCGTTCTCGGGTTGTCTCGTCCACGCGGCTGCTCGTCGTCCTTGCGCACAAGGATACGCGATCGCGGGCCCGATTTCCGGTGTTCTCGCCGAGCCTGCTCGGAGCTACTCTTCAGACCATGCGCGTTGCTGCGATTCAGTTGACAAGCCAACCTGACGTAACGGCAAACCTCGCGCGGGTCTCCGAGCTCGTAGGGAGAGCGGCCTCGGCGGGGGCACGACTGGTTCTATTGCCTGAGAATTTCGGTTATTTTGGAGACGAAGCGGGGAAACGCGCGGCCGCGGAATCGCTCCCGGAAGTGCCCGACGGCACCGATGGCCCGCTCGGGACCGTCTTGCGTGCGCTCGCCGTAGAGCACGGGTTATGGCTGCTCGCGGGCGGTATGCCCGAGGTGAGTGACGAGCCTGCGCGGCCTTACAACACGTGTGCCGTGTTCGGTCCCGACGGGCGCATCGTGGCCCGTTACCGAAAGATACACCTCTTTGATGTGGAACTCGGCGCGACGGACTCGTACCGCGAGTCGGCGGCGACCTTGCCAGGCAGCGAATCCGTCGTATTTTCCATCCCGGGCGAGGACGGCTTCGTGGTCGGTCTAAGCGTCTGTTACGACCTCAGGTTTCCTGAGCTTTACCGGAAGCTCGTCGACGCCGGCGCGGAGCTGCTCGTCGTTCCGGCGGCCTTCACCCTCGCAACCGGTAAAGATCACTGGACGGTGCTTCTTCGGGCGCGTGCAATCGAATCGCAAGCGTTCGTGCTCGCGGCGGCGCAGTGGGGCAAGCACGGCGACCGGTCGACGTACGGCAAGAGCTCAATCGTCGATCCGTGGGGAGACGTTATCGCTCAAGCGCCCGAAGGCGAAGGCGTCGTTGTGGGTGACCTGGACCGGGCCTACCTCGCAGCCGTGCGTAAAAAACTCCCGTCGCTGCAACACCGGATTTTTCGGTAAATCGCTCAAAAAGTCAGCGTTGCGGGAGGGATGGATTCACCACGCCGAGTCCTGGTCGATGATGGCCGTCAAGGTGACGAGGCGCTGACGTTTGGCGAGCAGGGCTCGGAGCTCGGCGGGGCGCCGCAACCCGATGCTGCGAGCAACGGTGCCTTCGGTATCCCCGTGGCTCAATAGGTCGCGTGCACGGCCAGCTCGAATCTCGTCGTAAAAAACATGCGGCGAGCAGGCATAGGCGGCCCGAAACTGACGCGCGAAGTGAAACTCGGACATGTCGAGGTCGAGTGCCACTTCGTAGACCCGGACGCGGACGCCGTTCTCGGCGGCACAGCGCAGACGCTCGCGGGCGAGGGCGAGGCGCTCGCTGAGGCGCTCAGGGACCGGGGTGACGGTGGGCGCTTGATGGGCGGCCGGCACGGCACGAATTCGGCTGTCGAGGGCCGAGGGGATTGCGAACTGAGAATGAATAGCGTTGCTCAAAGTGACCTCCACCATGGGAACTTGACCCCGGTATTGCAAACTTGTGGGGTGAGACGGCTGCCCCGGAAAAACGATGCACTCGCCACGTTTTTTTTTCGGGAACGTGGCCGAGGACGCCGCGCACCCTTGCGGGCGCCTGGAGGAAAGCCTAACGGTGGGACATGCAGCGACCGCTGGGGTTCGGTGGCGGGCTCGAGGTTCTGCCCTCGGCGAGGCTTCGGGTCGCCGACCTGGTGGAGCAACTCGAGCGCTCGCGGCACGCCTACTATCTGGGGGCGCCGCTCATCTCCGATGCGGCGTTCGATGCCCTCGAAGATGAGTTGCGAGGGCTCGCACCCGGACATCCAGCACTCGCTCGTATCGGAGCCGCGCCAACATCCAAGGAATGGGAAAAGGCGCGTCACAGGCTCCCGATGGGCTCGCTGAATAAAGTGACGACCGAAGCGGAGTTCGACGAGTGGCTCGCGCGCTGCGAAGCCTTGCTCGCGAAAGACGGCCTCGGGGGGATCGCGAAAGAGCTGTTCGTCACCGAAAAACTCGACGGTTTGAGTGTGGAGTTGGTTTACGGGGGAGGGCTGTTCCAGGACGGTCTGACGCGCGGGGACGGCGAAGTCGGCGAACGCATTACGGCCAACGTGCGACGGATGCGCGGGGTCCCGAACCACATCCGCGAGATGGGCTCCCTCAGCGTGCGGGGCGAGATCATTCTCCGCATCTCGGACCGCGCCGCGCACTTTGCGGATTACGCCTCGACTCGGAATGCTGCCGCGGGAACGGCGCGCCGCCTCGATGGCGCGGGATGCGAACATTTGACCGTGCTCGTTTACGATGTGTCAGACGAACTCGAGTTTTCATCCGAAGCTGAAAAGCTGGTTTTTTTGCGCAACTTGGGCTTTGCGACGCCGGCTGGTTTCGTGGGAAATGCCGAGGCGGTGCAAGCGCTTTACCGGGAGTACAACGAGGAGCGCCGCGGCGCACTCGACTACGAAATCGACGGGCTCGTCGTTCGTGCGAATTCGGTCACGGCGCAGGTGCAACTCGGCGAGCTCAATCGTCGCCCGCGGGGCGCGACCGCCTTCAAATTTCCATCGCCGGCAAAGCTCACCACCGTGACGGCCATCGTCTGGGACACGGGTCCGAGCGGGCGGGTGACTCCGGTTGCGGAAGTGGCGGGCGTGGAGCTCGTCGGTGCGATGGTGCGTCGGGCCTCGCTCCACAATGCCGCGAACGTGAGGCGCCTTGGGATCGGCGTCGGCGACGAAGTGATGGTGTCGCGTCGCAACGATGTGATTCCTTACGTGGAAGAGGTCGTGTCGAGTGCCGGGACGCCGGTCACGCCGCCGCGTGATTGTGGCGTGTGCGGCTCGGCACTGCGGCAGGAGGGCGAGTATCTGTTGTGCCGCGAAGATTCCTGTGCGGCGCGTGTCGAGGGACGAATTCGAACGTGGGTGGACGCCGTTGGCGCGTTGGAGTGGGGCGACAAGTTGGTGCACGCACTCGTCGCAAACGGTCTCGTTCGAGAGCCGGCCGACCTCTACCGACTGACGGTCGACGACCTTGTGAAGCTCGAACGCCAAGGCAAAAAGAGTGCGGAAAATGCGCTCAAGCAGCTGCGCTCGAGGCTGCCACTTCGCTTGCCGACTTTTCTCGCGGCACTCGGCATCGAAGGCTTTTCGACTCAGACCGCGCGCTTGCTCGTGTCGGCAGGCTACCATGATCTCGGCCGGTTGCTGGCCGCCGATGCGACAGCGCTCGCGGCGATAGGTGGGCTCGGTGAGCTCAAAGCGCGAAGGATCGTCGACGGCTTGCTCGCTCGCGGCCCCGAGCTCGAGCGGCTGCGCGAGGCCAATCTCGGTCCCGTGGCCTCGGAGGTTGCGGGGCCCTTGGACGGCAAGAGCTTCTGCATGACTGGCAAGCAGCGGCGGCCTCGTAAAGAGCTTGATGCGCTGATCGAGGACAATGGTGGCCGGCTGCTCAGTGGCGTGACGAAAGAACTCGACTACCTCATCATCGACGACCCCGATTCGACTTCCAGTAAGGCCGAAAAAGCTCGAAAGTATGGGACGCGACTGATCCGGGAAGAGGACCTCCTAGCGATGCTGGGTCCTGCTTGACAAGGGCGCAGAGCGGGTTGCAGACAATGCCTCGTTGAGGCGTAATTGAACGAATGAGAATCATCGAATGAATCGGTCCGAGGGCGAACCGGCCGCGGGTCTAAAGGAACTCAGCGAGGGGCACTGGCTTGCGCTCCGCGTTCTTGCGCTCGTCGGTCTCGTGTCGTCGCTCTCTGTTCGCGCCATCGAGCCTTCGCTGCTCGGGGTCTGGACTGGCAGCGATGCGGCGGTGAATGCGTGGCGTCTTTTTGGAGCCTTTCTGTCGCAGTGCTTCGGTTGGGGTGGGGCCGTCGCGATGGTGCACCTCGGCTTTTCTCTTCGGCGGGTGAACGCTTCCGGATTCATCCGCTCCGTTTCGGTTGGCGTCGGCACGCTGGTGGTGTTGTCGCTCGCCATCGTTTCCGGGGCGCTCAGCACGGCGGCGCGCCAGCTCTTAGGCGAGCGTTTGGTGATGCGCTTACCGCTCGAGTCCCAAGTGATTCTCGCGCTGGGCGCGGCTCTCTTCGTTGCGGGGATCGGCAAGAGTGCGTTGGCACGACGGGAGCTCCGCGGTGCCGGGCTCGTTGCGATGGCGGCCGCCTTGGTGGTGGTCTTGCGCTCGCTAGAGGTCGTCTGGCAGGTGTTCGCGCCACCCGATACGACGCGCAGTTGGGTCGAGATTGCGCGGGTTTTTGCCACCCTGGAATGGGGGGTCCTCGCGCTGGCCGCGGGGCTCGCGCTCGCGTGGGCGGGGACGGCGCGGTCGGCTCGACTCACGCTGCCCGAATGGGCGCATCGAATAAGGGGTTTGCTCTTCGTCGCGGTGGCCATCGTCACCGCGAGCGTCCTGACGATTCTGGCAGTACGCGGCCAGTCCGAGGACGCGGCCGGGTGGTCCGTGTTCTTCGCCAGAATGGCCGAGCGGTTGCTTGAACCACTTTCGCCGTTCACTGCATTTTCACTGCGTATTTACATCGAATGGCTGCGTTGGTCGGTGGCACTTGCAGCGGTCGTTTTGGCTCCACGAGGGAAAGCCGCGAGCCTCGGGGTAGCACTGTGCTTGCTGGGGTGTGGCGAGGCGAGCGCACCGGCCGGAGCGCTCGCGTTGGTGCTCGGAGGCCTCTGTCTCGCGGCCACCCCGACGGCGGTGCCGACGGCCCTTCTGGACGACGAAGAACGCACTGGACTTGCGCCGGAGGAACTCGCGGACTAAACCCTGCGACGAACTGACGCACATTCATCGTCAGAGCATTTTTTTTGAGGAAATTGAAATGACCTTCCGTTCGATATCGATTGCTACCGGTCTCGTCGCTGCGGCGGCGCTTGTCATGGGTTGCGATGGTGAAAAGCCGCCTGAGGGCGGTGGCAAGCTCGGCGGTGCAAAGACGAGCAAGCCGGCGCTCACCGCGACGGTTGCGCCTACGACGACTGCGCCTGCCGTGGGATCCACCAAGGCCGACGCGAAGCCGGCTGTCGAGGGCAAGGGGACCCTCAAGGGTGTCATCACTTTCGCAGGCAAGGCGCCTGAGATGAAAGAGCCCAAAGCGCGCGCGAAGGCAGAGGTCTGTAAGGATACGAAAGACGCCCAGCACAACGCCGTCATCGTGAAGGATGGCAAGCTCGCCGACGTGTTCGTTGCGATCGACAATGGACAACTCACCGGTGACTTCAAGGCCGCAAAGGCCGCCGAAGTTCACCAGAAGTCATGCAACTACGTGCCGCGCATCCTGGGGATCCTGCCTGGCCAGGAAGTCGCCATCTTCAACGACGACGCGACGCTCCACAACGTGCACGCCTACTACGGCGCGACTTCGCCGATCAATCAGGCCCAGGCGAAGGGCTCCGACCCCATCAAGACGACGAAGTTCGAGGAGACCGGTATTTACCGCATGCAGTGCGACGTCCATCCGTGGATGCGCTCGTTCGCTGTTGCAACGGACAACCCCTACTTTGCGGTGAGCGCGGCCGACGGTTCGTTCAAAATCGAGAAGGTCCCGGCAGGCAAGTACAAGCTCGTGGCCTGGCATTCGATGTTTGGCAAGCTTGAGAAGGCCGACGTCGAAGTGAAAGACGGCGAGGTCACCGTGGGCTTCGAGTACACGGGTACCGAAAAAGCGCCGGCCGAAAACGTTGGCGAACTCAAGGATCTGTTCTGAGGAGTGCGAGCCGAATCGTCGGGGGCTCGTCGCTCCGGCGAAACGGTTCGTGACGACCTGAGCTTGAACCAAGCCGCCAAGGGAAAGGCGATTGCCCGGTTCGCTCTTTTTGTACTCGTTCGACTGGAATGTCGCAGGCTTTGAGGGTAGGTTCCGCGAGCCGATGACCATGCCGAGCCGCGTCGACTCAGGCACGCCAGGCGTCGAGCCTGTGCGTGGTGCCACGCTTGGCGAGATCGCGCTTGATCTCCTGCGTCTCACGAAACCGCGGATAACTGGGCTGGTCGTGCTGACCGGACTCGGAGGAACGTGGCTGGCCCGTCGAACGCATGCGGTCCCGTCGATCGATTGGCAGCGTACGGCGTTGACGATGCTGGGCGTCGTGCTGGTCGTCAGCGGTGCGAATGCACTCAACATGTACTTCGAGCGCGAAGTCGATGCGTTGATGACCCGCACCCTCGACCGCCCGCTTCCAGCACGGCGTCTTTCGCCGCAGTTGGCGCTCGTATTCGGCACCGTGATTGGCTTTGGTTCGCTGCCGATCCTGTGGTTTTGCGTGAACGGCCTGACGGCGCTCCTCGCTGCGTTTTCGCTGCTCAGTTACGTTTGGGTCTACACGCCGCTGAAGCGCGTGACGGCCTGGGCTGTGGTCATCGGTGCCGTGCCCGGCGCGATGCCGCCACTCATCGGATGGA
>CANMZR010000091.1 GCA_947502375.1 Polyangiaceae bacterium | reverse complement strand
CCGATGTAGTCGTCGCTCATAATCTTCGCTTCCTTGATTGCAGCCGCGGCCTCAGCCCAGGTGCACTTCCTTGCCGTTGATTGAAATCACGTCTTCGCTGGTGAGCGCCGTCCGCTCGGCGCGCGCACTCCACTCGCCGCGCACCACGGTGTCACTCGCCCCTGCATGCACGCTCATCAGCGATTTGACGCGCGTGAAGAGGCTGCCGAACGCCTCCGTGACGCGCTCGGCGAGCACCGTAAGGTGTTTGGTCTTGATGTCGAGTTGCGGCCCGGTGAGCGTCACGCCGTTCTCGCCGTGGAGCTCGAGCGTCCCGTCCACTGCGCGGAGCTCGACGTCGCCGCGGAACCGAAGCTCCGTCCGGCCGGTGCTCTCGATCACGCCGATCACGTAATGCCGCTCTCCTTGCCCGATGACGAGCAACGTGTCCCCGACCGCGGGCGTGAACGGAAATGCGAGCGCGAGTTTGGGGCTCACCGTCTCACCCGTAGGCAAGCGCACCTCGAGCCCGGCTACCGAGACCCGCGTGACCGTGGCAGGCAGCAGCGAACGGGCACCGGGCGACGCCAGCACCTCGTGGCCCGTAAACGAACGTAAAGCAGTCATCATCGGCTCCGATCGGTGCGCGCCCGGAAAAACGGAAGCGCCGTATCGGGCGTAGAGTCGCGTGGCGGCAAGGGCGGCGCAAGGTGAACCTCGACCGGGCCAGGTGATTTTCGGGGGGAACATTTCGCGGGGGCGAAGCCATTCAAGCTTTACGCAATCCCTTCTCGGGCATACCCGGAGATGCGATGGCCAAAAACGTTCCCGCCCTGACGGCCGACGTCGACAAGCTCACCGCTGCCGCGCTCTCGGAGCTCACGGGGACCACGGTGCTCAACTGCCTCGGCAAGCAACCTTGCCCGCCGACCCTCGCGGGCGATCTGTCGCACGTGCTCGATCTTCCAGAGCCCGTTCGCGCCGATCTTTGGGGGGTCCTCGAAGCGAACATGGGCGCTGTCAATACGCCACACACGGCCTTGGCGGTCGAGGCCTTCTGCGAGAAGCACGGACTCGATCCGCGTAGGCTGACTCCGGTGATCGGCGCGTGCCGCTTCCTTTTTCAGCGCGGCGCCGAACGCAACACCTCTGTCGCCCTCGTCGAGGAGGACCTGCGGCAGCTTCTCCTGGGCGAGAACCCTGACGAGAGCGCGATTGAAGCGGTGTGCGCGTCCGTCCTTCCTTGTTACGAACGCGCGGCGCGGAAGCTTCGAATGAAGGCGATCTACGAAGCGCTGACGGATCACGGGCGCGTGATAACGGACGTGAAATGGCGCGTCGACAACGTGAGCCACGCCAACACCGGCGAGTCGATCAACCTGCCGGTCACGCTGCTCACGCTCCGTTACCGCGAAGGCGAGCAGAGCGGGCAGATGACGGTGCAGATCCTGCCGGATGAGCTGAAGAAGCTTCTCCACGCCTGCGAGCAAGCGCTGAGCTAGACCCTCGCCGAAAAGCCGCTGCGCGCCGCTTTTGGGCGAGGGTCGAGCTAGCGTGCGCCTCAGTCGACGATGAAACCGAGCGCACGCTTGAGCTCGGCGGCTTGCTCGGGCAAAAACTGGTAGCTCGCCTGAGAGGCGTTCGCCCCTTCTTGGTACTGCAAGGTGATCGTCGCGACCGGAACGTCGAGAGCGATGGCGTGGTCGGAGGCGCGGATCACGTCCATCCGCCAACGCACCGCGCGCACGACGCGACCGTGCTCAGCGACGCTTCGCATGACGGCGGCTTGGCGCAATTTCGGCAGCGCCATCTCAAAAAGAGGCAACAGCCGTTCGAGGACAAGGCTCGCACGCGGCTCGGGGACCAACGCTCGCACATCGGTCGTGAACGCCGTGCCATCGACGCCGGCCTTCGCGGCGTTCGTGAACAAATAGCGCGCCGCCATCGCCGAAGGGATCAGCACCGCGGGCTCGAGTTCATAACGGCGGCAGTAACGCTTTACGAACGTCTGCACGCGGTCATCGAGCACCGGAACGAGGTACGCGTCGAGCACCTCGGCGAAGGTCCCTTGCACGGCGTCCGGGAGGTCAAGCACACTCGCGAGGTGCGCTCCGAGATCCGCGGGCGCGGCCATTCCCATCAAGCAGCGGAGCGCTATCACCATGGGCCGTCGTCGCACGTGAGCGCCGAGCTTACAAGGCGGAGCTTCACGCGCGCTCGAGTACCGCCCGCGCCGCCTCAACGTCGGGATCCTCGAGGTGGCCATGATGCGGCTCCTCCGAGGTACGCGCGACCACGACATCGGGAACGACCCCGCAGCCGTCGATGGCGGCACCATTCGGCAAACGGTACTCGCACGCCGTGACGTAGCGCATCGCGCCATCGGCCATCCGCACCACCTCTTGCGCGGTGCCCTTGCCGTAGGTAGGTCGTCCGACCACCGTTGCGCGCCCGTGGAACTGGAGGGTGGCTGCCACAAGCTCGGCCGCCGATGCGCTGCCCTCGTCAACGAGCACGCACAAAGGCCACTCGTGGCAGGGAGCTCCTCGCGCGAGGATGGGCTCGTCATCGCCCTCGCCATCGCGCTCGAGAAGCATCACCGCGCCCTCGGGCAACCAAGCCTCGACGAGCCGGAACGCGGCGGCGCCATCTCCGCCGGGATTGCCGCGAAGATCGAGCACGCATGCCCGAAGGCCTTCGCGAGCGAAACGCGAAAGCGTGTTGAATAGCTCGCGATCCGCATGCGCGCTGAAGAGCCCGAGCCGCACGAGCAGGAGCCCAGGCGAGAGCCAAGTGGCCTCCATGCGACTTGCCGCAGCGCTTTCACCTTCGCCCCGCGCGACGTCACCCAACGCGCGCAACTCGGCGGCGTCGAGCGAGGGCGGGAGGGCACACGTGGGCTCGGCGACTCCGCTCGAGGCGGGGCCATCGCGGTACGTGTAAAACACGTTGAGCACGCTCGGAACGAGCTGAACACCGAGCGGGGCATTCATGTTGTTGCCGCTCGTCGGGGTCCCAAGCGACTCAGCGGGCAGACCGGAGATGAACACAATCGGGTTGCCCATCGTGGTCCTCCCCGGCCCTTTGATGGCGCCGGTGAGGAGGCCCCCCATCGCGCCCGCCTCGTCGCCGTTCGTCATCACCTTCATCGTGCCCATGTTGGTCGCAGGCATGAAGCCGATCATCACGTTGGGCGAGAACGGCGCCGCCTGCATGTTCAACCCCATGTCCGGATAAGGGACAGGGATGAACGGCAGCGGCGGAGCCGGCGTCTTGCAGACGTCAGGGAAATTCAGTGAAGAGCCCGCGCCTCGATTGCTTGCCGGTAGCATTTCGCCCTCGATCCTTAACCCACCCGCACGGCGGCGCTCTTGATGCGCACCCCGTTCAGGGCCTTTAACACGACGGTCCGAGCCTGCAAAATCCAGCGACCCTGGCTCAGCTCATCAAGCCCGCCCGCCTCGACGTTGCGGCTCTCGCGCACCCGCGTCACGCGCTCTCCGAAGGTCTCGACCGCGGTCACGGCGAGGCGCCTCAGCCGCTGAGCCTCGAGCCGAATGCGAGTTCCGCGAAGCCTCACCCCGCGCTCACCCACGAGCTGCAACCGGCCACTTTCGGCGCGCAGCGAGACGCCGAGCGGGCTCGAAAGGGCGCTCGAACCACGGCCACAAAGGACGCCGATCACGTAAAATTCATGGGCATCGCTGACGACGAGCACTTGATCACCGACAATAGGCTCGTAGGGGAACGCGAGGGCAAGCGTGGCGTAGACCAGGGTGGTATCTCCCACGGTCGGCTCCTCGAGCGCAACGTGCAACGAGCGGTGGGCGACCCGAACGACCCGCGCAGCCCCGAGGTACGAGTCAAGGCCTGCTCCCTCATCTGCAGGGGGCGCGGCGAACGGAGAGCCCGTCGCCATCGTCATGGTGGGCCCAGTCACTTGGCCAACGCGGGGTTGTAGGATTCGGCTTCGAGCAGCGGCACGTCGGTCTTTCGCTGGAGCAAGGTGATGGCGCCACTGTACGACGCCTGGTCGTCTTTCAAATGGTGGACCTTCGCGCCGCGCATATTGGCCATGCCAAAATCCGCGCCGGTCGCGTCCGCGTGGGAGAGGTCGGCGTACACGAGACGCGCCGACTGGAACGAGGTCTTGTGCGCGGTGATCTTGTCGAGCATCGCGTCGCGAAGGTCGGCTTCGAGGAAGATCGCCCCGCTGAGGTTCGCGCCCGTAAACGAGGCATAGCGAAGCTTCGCGTCAATGAAGCTTGCACCCTTCAGCGAGGCTTCACCGAAGAACGCGCCTTTGCCGAGAACCCCCCGCAAGCTCGCTCGCTCGAGGTTCACTTTTTTTGCGGTCACCATCGTCAGCGAGCAATGCTCAAATGACGTTTGGCTGAGATCCGCTTCGGTGAAGTTGCTCTTCGAGAAATCACAATCGCTGATGCGCATGCCCGACAGATTGCACTTGGTGAAGTCGCAGGCGTGCATCGTCAGCCCATCGAAAGGGAACTTGCGCATGTCGAGCTTCTCGAAGCCGACCCCCTTGAACCGCGTTTTGTCGACGACGATCCCCTCCAGATTCGCCTTGTCGAGGCTGACGCTCTCGAGCACGGCCCGCGAAAGTTTCGCGCCTTGGAGGTTCACTTCCTGAAACATCGAAAGATCGATGTGCGCACCGCTGAGATCCGCGCCGCTCAAGTCCGCGCCGCGCCACACACCGAGGCGCAACCGCTGGCCGCGCAAGTCCGCACCCGCCAACTTGGCCTCGGTGAAGATGCTGCGAAACAGGTTCGCTCCTTCGAAGCGCGCGCCCGTGAGATCGCACTTGTCGAGCATCGCGCCCTCGAGGCTCGCCTCACGAAAATCCGCGCCGCGCAGGATCGCACCCGAGAACATGCAGCCCTCGAGCGTGACGCCGCGAAGATCGACGCCGGAGAAATCGAGCACCTGCTCACTTGGGTCAAGCTCGGCTACGGGCTCGGTCCCGGGCGGAAGCGTGAAGGCCTGCACGAAGATGCAGCCCACCATGGACTTCCCGAGCTGGAGCCCGGTGAGGTTCGCGGCGGCGAAGATCACCTCGTCGAGCCGCGCCTCCGCGAACGAAGCGTGCGTCAGATTCGCCCCGGCAAAGGCGCACTTCGCGAAGGTACCCCCGGCAAACGTCGCGTCTTCGAGTTGCGTCCGGCTGAAGGTGCACTCGGTGGCCACGACACCTTCAAAGTTCGCCTTGGACAGCACCGACGCGTCCAAGTGAACCTTCTCGAAGGTCGCGCCCTTGAAGCTCGCCCCGATGAGCTCGCTCTTGATCATCACCGTATCGACCAGACGGAGGCCATCGAAGCGCCCTTCGGTCACGCGGCACTGCAGGAACTTCGCTCGGTCCAACATGCATTGGCGAAAGTCCGCACGCAAAAAGGTGGACATCGCCACCTTCGCGTCACGCAAATCGGCGCCATCGACGAGCGTCTCGTCGAAGGAACATTCGACGATCTCGGTTTCACTGAGATCCGCAGAGCTGAGATCCGCGCCCTCGAGGCGCAGGTGAATCAAGCTTGCGCCGGCGAGCTTGGCTCCCGATAGATCGCGGTTGCGTAGATCGAGCCCGTTGAGCTGCACGCCTTCGAGGGACTCACCGGCTCGAATGCGAGCGACCACGTTGTCGGCGGGGGTCATCGCGGGCGCCCTCCGACGACGGTGAGGGAGGCGCGTTGCAGGTTCACGCCGACCATGTCCGCGGACGTGAAGTCAACATCCACGCCGGCGGTCTCGGTGAGCTTCGCGTCGTGCAGCACGGCGGACCGAAAACACGTCTGCGTCAGCACGGCCTTGCGAAGGTCCGCGCTCCGCAGGTTCGCGCGCTCGAAGCTCGCTTCCTTCAGGATCGCACGATCAAAACGCGCACCGGGCAGGTTCGCCCAGCTAAAATCGGCGCCAGCCGCGTCGACGTTGTAAAAGTGCGCGGCCACGAGGTCCGCCTTGTAAAAGCGCGCCTTCTGGAGTCCGGAGCCGAACCAGATGGAGCCCTCGCCTCGCGCCCCGGAGACGTCCGCCTCGGGCAACCGACACGCGTTGAAGCTCGTCGCAAGCAGCTCCGCACCGCGCAGATCGATGCCGCGCCCTTCGCATTCACCGAAGCGCACCCGTTCGAGCTTCGCACCAAAGCGTGCCCCATCGACTTTGCACGTATCGAAGCTGCACATGTTGAGATGAGCGCCCGCGAAGTTCGCTCCCGTGAACGTCGATTCACCAAACGATGCGAGCAGGCCTTCGGCACGCGCGAACAAGGCATCGGTAAAGTCACTTGCCGTCGCGCGGAACATGTCGAGACGCACGCCGTCGAAGCGAGTGCCGATCGCCGAGACGCGGTCGAACGTAGCCGACGTGAGATCGACGTCGGTGAGATCGGCGCCATTGAGGTTCGTTCGGCAGAGCCGCGCTCCGCCGAGCTTTGCACCTTTGAGATTCACCCCTTCGAGGTTCGTCTCGGCGAGGATCGCGCACTGAAGATCGGCGCCCGACAGATCGACGCCTCGGAGGTCGCGGTCGCTGAGATCGCGCCCTTGCAGATCCGCTCCGGGGCCTGGCTCATCGGGCGGCGGGTCGTCTTCACTGTAAGGTTTGTAGTGGGCGTCGGTCGCGAGGAGGATGGGGTCCGTCCTCAACTTGACGAGCGCCCCGTCGAGCTTCGCGGACGCCGCCTCCCGACCCTCTTCGGGGAGCGCTTTCTTCACTTCGAGCAGCTTTTTCTCCTGCTCGCGAATGAGATTGCCAATCGGGAAGACGAGCTTCTCGCCGTCGCGCACGGGGAGACGCATGCCTATGCCGCCGCGGCCGCCACCACGCGCCGACTCCTTCAGGCTCTGGAGGACCTTCGCCTTCATCATCGCGGGATCGGCCCCTTCGCTCGCCGCCGCTTTTGCCCAGGTCCCGTCCAGCTGGTTTATCTCGGGGCGCATGAGTTTCCCGAAGATGTTCTTCGCCACGGCCACGGGGGGGCTATTGCCATCGGCGTTTTCGAGCATCGCCTCGAGCTCCGCATCGGTCGCATTCTCGAGCTTCTTGGAGCTCTCCGCAAACTCCATGAAGCCCGCCGGAAACGCATCTTTCAGGCCGATGGGATCGGCTGCGAACGCTTCGAGCTGAGCCAGGTACGCGTCTGCGGGCCGCAGCGCCTCGGCGAGCGGCTCGGTGACGATCATGCCAAACGCGACGTCCGTGAGGTCTTCCTCTTTGACGGGCGTCAGACCGCGCCACGTCAGGTAGAGCGAGTCGTCCTGCAGATCGGCGAAAAGCGTATCGAGCTTCATCGGGATCTCGCGTGCGTTCGCGTCGAGGTCGCGAACAAAAACGCGCACGCGCAGGGCGGGCAGCCTCACCGAGAATCGGCTGCGCTCAGGGTGCAGATTCTCAAATGTCAGTTCTTCATCGCCTCGCAAGTAGCTCGCGAGCTGCTGGTCCGGCGGCGCGCAGTTGAAGTAGGTCCGATCCATATCCGACGCAAAACAAGGGGCTCGTGTGTCGAGCCACTCCTTGTCATAATTTTTGCCCAACTTGTTCGCGCGCAATGGCCAGTTGGCGTTGATGGGTCCAAAGCCCGCAGGGCACAGATTTTTCTCGGACGCGCCGTCCGCATAAAGAACGTTTGGCAGCTGCGCGCTCGGCATCACACTCGAGCGCCTCGAGCGTGGCGGTTGGTATAATTCTTTCTCTTCGCCGAGGAGCTTCTCAAGGTGGCCCTTGCCGACGGGATTGTTCAAAAAACCGGGCCCGCCGTAGGCATGGGAATAATCGAGGGCAATCGAGCCGATGGGGGTCGGCTCGGTGTGTTTTCCGCCGAGGACCCGATCCGTCCACACGCGATGTCCGACGACCTTGAGCGTCTTTTTCCACGCGTCGACCTGGAACGAAACCGGGCACTCGGTATCGGTTCGATTCGGTGGGTGGCAGGTCCCACGAAGCATCACTTCGGCCCGCGGTTTATAATCCGCGAAATCACCGGGGTAGACCACGGCCCCGACGTGATCCTCGTCGGTCGCTTCGTGCGTCTCGCCGGAGATGGAGCCTTGACCGAGCGAAAGCGTGGCCTCCTCGAGCTCCGTGGCGGCACCCGGGTTGACCGCGCGGGTTTTCTCGATCAACGCGTCCGAAATCTCCGCGCTCCGAACGAGCACGAGTGGCAGGCCCGGCTGGAGGCGGTAGCGACCCCGCACGACAAACGCCATCTCTGGGCGCCGCGGCTCTCGGAACGCCGCCTTGTAAGCGAATTTAAGGCCGGTTTTTGTGTGAACGCGAATCGTCATGGCGAACTGGGCGGAAAGGTTACGATGGCTGCCGCGTCCCTACGAGGCCTTTGGCACGAGTGCCTCGATTCATTCGAATCGAGGGGTAAGTAAGTAGCAGTGCCCGAGTCAATAGCGTGTCAAATCGATGGGTCACTCGCCGGCTAGATCAACGGCCTCGCCAAAACGGGGACGTCGAGTTACCGATCTTTTCGATGGATGCGGGGCGCTAGGAATTTGGTTCGTGATTCGTCTCAGACCGAGCTGCGGAGGCGCACAGGAATCGAACCTGCCCGAGACAGCATGACTGCCTCACAACGGTTTTGAAAACCGCAGGCGGCACCAGCCAACCAAGCGCCTCCGAGGCGCAAGCTAGCCCACTTGAAGCTCGAAGTGCGAAGGAGGTTTCGGGAGCTCAGGGCCTGCCCCAGAATCGCTGGCATTTTCGACGCCCCCTCTTTGGCGAGGGCGTCGAAAGACCCTCGATTTCGACTGATATTGACTCGGGTACTGCTGTTTACTTACCCCTCGATTCAACTGAATCGAGGGGGTAGGATTCCGAGCATGGATCCTGTGACGCAAACCGAGCTCGAGGCAGCCGCATTTCGGCGCCTCGTCGCACACCTGCAAGAGCGAACGGACGTTCAGAACATCGACCTCATGAACCTCGCGGGGTTCTGCCGAAACTGCCTGTCGAAATGGTACCGCGCGGCCGCTGACGAGCGGGGGGTTCACGTCACCGATCCCGAGGCCCGCGCGCATATCTACGGAATGCCTTACGAAGAGTGGAAGACCAAGCACCAAACGTGACGCAAATTCGGGTTCGACGATGACCGAGTTTGAGCTTCATCGTGGCGTGGTTTTTGGGGTCATGGCGACCGCGGCGCCGACGTGGCTCGCACTGCGCCACGTGAGTGCGCCGTATGGACGACACGTGCGAGAAGGCTGGGGTCCGACGCTACCGGCACGCCTTGGGTGGGTGTTGATGGAAAGCCCGGCGAGCCTCGTCTGGCTCGCTATCTTTGCCCTCGGAGTCCACGCACTCGACCCCGCGCCGCTCGTCTTATGCGCGCTTTGGCAGCTGCACTACGTCAACCGGGCCTTTGTTTTTCCCCTTCGTTCGAAGCCGGATAAGAAGCGGATGCCGCTGCTCATCGTGGTGCTCGCAAGCCTGTTCAACATCGTGAATGCGTACGTGAACGCGCGCCAGGTGAGCGAGCTTGGCCGTTACCCCATCACCTGGTTGTTGGAGCCGCGTTTTCTTTGCGGGGTGGCGCTCTTTCTCGGCGGGCGCACGCTCAACGTCCAGTCCGACGCGGCGCTCGTTGCGTTGCGGAACGAAGGGCGCGGTTATCAAATTCCGCGTGGGCGCTACTTTCGCTGGGTCTCGTGCCCAAACTACGCGGGCGAGCTCGTCGAGTGGTCCGGTTGGGCACTCGCGACATGGTCCCTCGCGGGGCTCTCGTTCGCTATCTTCACCTTCGCGAACCTCGCCCCACGCGCCCTCTCCCACCACGCTTGGTACCGCCAAAACTTCGCCGATTATCCGTCGGGGCGTCGCGCGTTGCTGCCGGGGATTTGGTGACGCACGAGACCGGAAGACTTACGCTCCGCCTGTGAAACACGCGGTCATCGGCACGGCAGGGCACGTCGATCACGGCAAGACGACACTCGTTTTCGCGCTGACCGGCGTGAAGACCGACAGGCTTCCCGAAGAGCAGCGTCGCGGCATCACCATCGAGCTCGGCTTCGCCCCCTGGCGCATCGACGAGGAGTTGCTCGTCAGCATCATCGACGCTCCGGGGCACCGACGGCTCGTGCACAACATGATCGCCGGCGCGAGCGGAATCGATGTGGTGCTGCTGGTCGTGGCAGCCGACGAAGGCGTGATGCCGCAAACGCGCGAACATGTCGCAGCGTGCAAGCTCCTGGGCGTCGAGCGCGCCGTCGTGGCCATCACGAAGCTCGACCGAGTGGACCGAGACCTTGCCGAACTGGCCGGCGAGGAAGCGCTGGAATTGCTGCGCTCTCGCGGGCTCGTCGGGGAAGTCGTCTGCTGTTCGGCGAGGACCGGCGAAGGCACAGCGGAGCTACGTCAGGCCGTCATCGACGCGGTGAGAAAAAGTCGTTCGCGCCGTGAACGCCGCCGCGCGCGGCTGAGCATCGATCGCGTGTTCACGGTGCATGGGTCTGGGACGGTCGTGACCGGCACGCTCGTCGAAGGAACGCTTTCGGTGGGTGCGAGCGTGCGGGTGCTCGGTGCCGAACGCGAGCTAGCCGCAAGCGTGCGCGGGCTCCATGTTCACGGTGACGCCTGCGAGCGGGCGAATGCCCCTACCCGACTCGCCATCAACCTCGGTGGCGTGGCACTGCAAGACGTCCATCGTGGCATGGTCGTGACCGACGACCCGGCGGCCATTGCAACTCGCGTCCTGGACGTCTGGCTCGAGCCCATCGAGCCCATGCTGCGGGGCGCGGATGCCTCGATCTTCATCGGCACGAGCCGGAGCACTGCGCGCATTCAGCCAGTCGATGGCGACGCACTGCTCGAAGGCGGGCTCGCACGCTTGCGCTTGACGGAGCCGATCGTCACGCTTGGCGGTGACCGCTTCGTCCTTCGTGGAGCCAACGTCGACGGGCCGGCGGGTGCGGTCTCGGGCGGTGGGGTCGTCCTCGATGCTCACCCACCGCGCACGGTGCGCGCGCACAAGCGGCAAGCTTTGCTGAGCGCACTTCACGAAGGGGACGCGCTTTCTGCCACGCGTTTGCTCGCCGCAGAATGCGCCCCCAAAGCGCTTCGAAAGCTCTCATTTGCATCGCGCTTCGTGCTCGATGGCGCCGTCCTTACAGAGGCCGCATCGAAGCTCGCCAAAACCGAGCTGAAGAGCCTAGGTGACGGACTATGGGTGGACCGCTCCTCGCTCGAAGAACTTAAATCACTAGCAACAAAGCTGGTTCTTGCGCATCACGAGGCTTACCCATTGCAGGCAGGCATGGAGCTTCAGACCTTGCGGGCAGAGCTCACCCGGCGCGCCGATGAGTTCGCCGCCGCCGCCGCCGTTGGCGAGTTGACGAGCAGCGCGAACCCGAAGCTCAGCGTCGAAGGGCCCAGGGTTCGGGTCACCGGCTACTCGGGGGCCGCTTCCGGAAGCGCGGCGGCCGCGACGCTCCTTCACGTGACGGAACGCGTCGCCCGGGCGGGGCTCGATGGCGTCGCCGAGAACGAGCTGACGCAAGCGAACCTCGACCCCAAGCTCGCCCGTGCCGCACTCGCTTTACTCGAGCGGAACGGCACGATTGTCCATGCCGGAAAACTGTGGTTCGACGCGCCGGCCGTCGCGGCGCTGGGCAATCGACTGCGCGAGCATTTCAAGACGACGGACACGCTGACCATCACCGAGTTCAAAACGCTCACGGCCCTCACGCGGAAACAAACGATTCCGCTCCTCGAGCACTTCGACGGATTGCGCCTCACCCTTCGCTCCCCGAACGGCTCCGACCGCGTGCGTGGCCCAAACGCCTGACGCACAAGCGCCACCTTGCCGTGGGTTGGCGTCACGGCAAGGTCGCGCTACAATTCGACTCCGATGTTTGTCGTGGGGGTCGATGGTTGTCGCGATGGCTGGGTCATCGTCGCACTCGAAAATGGGGCCTTTGCAGGAGCGTCCCAGCTCACCACCTTCGCTGACGTCCTTGGAGCCTGCGAGGGAGCGGACGCTGTCGGCGTCGATATGCCGATTGGGTTTGTCGAAACGGGTGAACGCACGTGCGATCGGCTGGTGCGCGAGTTCATCGGACCACGTCGCGCGAGCGTATTCATTGCCCCCCCGCGCAAAGCGCTCGAAAAAGCGACCTTCGACGAGGCCAACACCGAGTGTCGCAAGCGCGCCGGCTTCGGCCTTACGAAACAGTTCTGGAACCTCAAGCCAAAGATCCTCGAAGTCGAACAGGCCCTGCGTCAGGGGGCGCCATCGCACCGCGGCGAGTTCGTCCACCATGGGCGCCACGCCGATGACCCTGTGGCTTTGCGAAGATTTGCTCGGTTGGTCGTGCCCAAGGCTGCTCATGGCGTGCCCTCCAAGTTGCCAGCCGGACGCATCGTCGAGGTCCACCCCGAGGCCTCCTTTCGAGAGCTCGCAGGAACGCCGCTCATGGCCAGCAAGAAAACCTACGACGGCTCGATGCTGCGGCTGCAACTGCTCGAGGACGCCGGCATCGTGCTGCCAAAAGAGCTAGCGATTGGGCGCGTTGCCATCGACGACGTGCTCGACGCCGCCGCGGCCGCATGGACGACGAATCGCTATGCCGAGGGCCGCGCGCGGAGCCTTCCCGAAACGTCGGCGTGGCAGCGAGAACGTGAACGCGTACTCGCCGTTTGGGTCTGAGCGAAACGCCCGGTCAGGCTTGCCGCGCGCAGGCCCTCGAACGCCCACCGCCAAGGGCCCTCGCTCAAGCTGCGTAAACACCGCCAGGAAGCATGGAGCACACGCCGCTCGGGGGAGCCTGTTCGGATTTGTGCTGGCGTTTGATGACGTACATCCCCGCATCCGCGCGCTCGAACAAATCCGAAGACGACGACGCCTCGCAGCGCTCGGAGATCCCGAAGCTCAACCCAATACCAATACCGGCCGGCAGCGCAGGTCGCTCGGTGGCTCGCGCCAACTCAGTGGAAATTCGGGCGATCAGAGCGCGCGCGCCCACCGCCGTCGTGCCGGGTAAAATGAATGCGAATTCGTCGCCACCGAGTCTGCAAGCGATGTCGAAGCGACGGCATGAAGCAAGCATGTGCTTGGCAACGAAGCGCAGCACCTCATCGCCGGTGGCATGCCCCGCAAGGTCGTTCACCAGCTTGAAGCCGTCGAGGTCGATGAGCAGCAACGTCAGCGCTTCGTCGAAGCGGTTCGAGCGGCTCCATTCTTGAGCCAACCGCTCGTCGAAGTGGCGCCGATTGTAGAGCCCGGTCAGGTCATCGCGGTAGGCGAGTTGCTGAAAAATTGACAACCGGTCAACTTCATGACGCAACGCGGACTCGGCCGACTCGAGCGCTTCGAGGCGGGCTCGCACATCTGCGGGCAAGCGCGCTCGCGATTCACACGAAATGCTTGGAATCATTGGAACCGTCGCGTTTTCGAGCACTTGATTTTCGATTCTATTGGGCATAACCATGCTCCAGTTCGAGAGCGTCAGCTCAAACGTTTGCAAGCCGCGTACCAGCCCGCCGAGCCCGTGGCTCCCGAGGTACGTCGTGCCGCACTCCAGACGAACGGCCGACGCGAAAGGTTCTTGAGAACGCGGACCGGCTTGCAGCGTTGACGTTGGCCCATTAGGACCGTGGCATGGCCAATCCGGTTGCAATCTTTGACACCTCCCTCGGCAGTTTCAAGGCGGAGCTTTATCTCGACAAAATGCCAGTCACCGTCGACAACTTCATCCGCG
>CANMZR010000090.1 GCA_947502375.1 Polyangiaceae bacterium | reverse complement strand
CGTCTGGAGTCCGGTACCAGGCGAAGAATTGCTTCTCGTCACCGGGCAGTCGTCGCAGAACCGGGCGTTCATCGTCGCGTTTCATCGCCTGCGTGGCGACCGTTACCGCGTGGCCTCGGCCATGATCCTCGAGGACGAGACGGGTCCCGTCGCGCTCATCTGGAATCCCAATGTACGGAAGAAGCTCGAGTGGGCGCTTGCCTGGCAGTGCCCGGGGGAAAGCGGCAACATCACCTATCGAGACGAAAATCGCGTCACGATCACGCAGAAGTGAGCATGGCGGCGCGGCTATCCCGGCGTGGAACCCGACCCGCGGGCCCTTCACGCATTCGAGTGAACGCGGCTCGTTCGTGTGCTCAGTCGAGACCGACCTTCGTTCGAAGGAATTCGCCGATGCGCGCCTGAATGGCTTCGCGCCGCTCGATGGGCACACTGTGGGTGCCTCCCTCGACCATCATCAATTCGGCGTTCGGCATTGCGGCGGCCATTTTTTCGGCGCGTGCCGGAGGCGTGAAGCTGTCGAGAGTTCCCGCGATGAGCAGCGTCGGGACCTTCAGCGTCGGGAGCATGTCTTCCGCCGTCACTTCACCGACCGCGGCGAGCATGCGCAAAAACAAACCGAGGTCGAGACTCGTCACGTGTTCCATGTAGGGTAAAAGATCTTCCGGAAGCACACCGGAATCGACTTCTCCAGACGCGAGGGCGATGCGCGTCGCGACGGCCGGCGGCATGTTCGCCCACACGGCGCGCGCCAGCATCGGATGCCGATCGACCCGCTCGATAAGTCCGGGAAGCGCACGGGCAAGCGCGTCACTGCCCTTGAACGTATGCGTGACTCGACCGGGTGCGCCGCAAATAAGCACGACCCCTACGATTCCGTCGGGATTTTTCCGGTAGCTTTCGAGCACCACCTGGCACCCTAAGGAATGCCCGAACAACACCGTTTTTCCCTCGGCCGCCGCGCTGCGAACCGCGCCGAGGTCCTCGACGAGCGCGTCCATGCCGAGCCGCGTTGCATCCCCAGGAGCCGAGCTCCGACCGTGGCCCCGGTAGTTCCAGTGAACCACGTTCGTCAGCTCACTTAGGTCCACGGCCAGGTAGCGCCAGATGAATCCGTCGCAGGCGATTCCATCGCACAAAACCGACGTTACTGTGTGCTCCGGGCGGGTATGATTCCGCACGTACAAACGGGTACCGTCGCTCGCGACGACGAATCGTTCACGCCAATCCGTCATGAGCCAAACGACACGGTCGACAAGCCAAAAAACACGGTCGACAAGCCCAACAAAACGGCGGCTACTCCCCGTTGTCGTCTTCGCCGACGTCGTTGACGCTGGGGATCTTCCGAATGTCCGCGCGAGCGAGCTTCCATGCGCGCTGTACGATCCAAGACAAAGAGCGATCGAGCCGTGCCGCCTCGTCCTTGATCTCCGTGAGCATCGTCTCCGGAAAATAAAGACTTTGCTTTCGCTTGTCGCTCCGCTGTGCGTTATTTGCCTCAGACATGCTGCTTCGACCCCTACTCACCTACCCCTTATCCCAGGGTGTGTCGCATCGCCAGGGTCATTTTCGATTCAGCGTGAGCTCCGCACTCCGGACCGCTTCGCCCCGTCCATTTGAGGCTCGCAGGGTCGCGTGAATGGTGTCTCCGCGTAGGCCGCCCATGAAAACGCCTGCCATGGTGCCTTCGGCGGGCGGTTCGGCTGGCAGCGCGCGCCCGCGGATCACACCATCTTCGACGCGCCCCACGAGCATCATCGGGCCTAGCGGCCCCGAGATTTTGCCGTGCAGCTGTCCGTTCGCGTCGATTTCGAACTCGGCTGTGCCCTTGCCGACTTGCTTGCCCGCATCGCGCTTCCAGGCGGGCCAAGGGGTGGATTTCGATAGGTTGATAAGCGCTCGCTTGGCTTCGTAGGTTCCGTGCCAGCGGCCTTTGAGCATCACGGGTTCCGCAGTGGACGGCCCCGTCGGTGCGGTGGCCGTGGCCGTGGCCGTGCTCGATGCCGCCGCCGCTGTGGTTGCGGCGGAGCTCGTCTTGTCGGTGTTGGACTCGGGCAGCGGCCCCGAAAAGCCGCCACGCGAACGACGGCAGCCGGCGCTTGCGGCGATGGGCAGCAGCAGGAGCATCAGGGCGGTAGCGAGACGCGACGGCATAGGACCGTCATGCTAACGTGATCGCACAAGAACTGAAACTGGCTCCCCCGTCAGAATGCTTTGGCCTTGTGATGTGCGGATCGGTGGTGCGGAGCCGCTGACTAGGCTAACCTCCTCAGTCCGCATGAAGCTGACGTTGCCGCAAACTCTCGGCGCGATGCTGCTCGCGCTCGCGACAGCCTGTGATCCGCCGTCGAAGCCCCCTGAGATCCCGAAGGTCGAGCTCCCAGTTGCAGCTCCGCCGAAATGCGAGTCGCTGGATGAAAATTGCGTCAGCAAGAGCGATACCCGCGCGCGCATTCCCAACGTGGCATGGTCGATAGCGCCGCCGAGTGGCTGGCACTACGCGCAGGAGGTGACTGCGACGGTGGCCGAACGGAGCCCGGGGTCCGGGGCTGTTCTGGCGGCGACCAGTTTTGATTCTCCGAAGTTGCCCCGGGACCTCAAGAAGGCTCGCAGCGCGGCCATCGAGAGATTGAGCCAAGCTTTTCACGTGACTCTTGCGCAAAACAACGTGGTCGATTCTCACCTGAGCGGCGTTCCCGACACGCTCAAACTGGAGGGGCTCGTTTTTTCGATCTGGGAGCAAGAGGGAGCGAAGCGCCAGCTCGTCAAAGGCACCGTCGTCAAAGGCAACGTCGTTGTGCTGGTCGGCCCCGCCGATGGTCGCGAGTTGTTGGTCCTGGGCTTTGCCCCGAAGGTCGACGAACAGGATAGCCAGGCGCTCGTCGAGGCGATTCAGTCGCTGAAGATGACGGGGCCAGCAGCAGAAGTTGGGAAGCAAAAACCCGAGCCAAAGAAACCGTGACGGCTCCCCATCTGTCGCCAGGCCAGGTCGTCGCTGGTCGTTACACGGTGCGGGCGATGTTCGGGGTTCCCGGAGAGGGCGCGACGTACCACGCGGTTGCGTCGAGCGGGCATGAGGTCGTCCTCAAAGTGTATGACCCGGTCATTGGTCAGCGCGCCGACGTCATGGCGAAGCTCGCCCAGGTCCATGAGTCCGTCGCGCAGTTGCCGATTGCGATGGTCGTTCCGGCGGCAGATTCTGGCTACGATCCAACGACCAGTGCGCCGTACGTTGTCAGCGAATTCGTTCAACAACCGTCCTTGGACGCGCTCGTGCGAAACGGTCCGTTGGCACCGCTCGTTGTCGCGAAGATTTTGGAGAACCTCGCCCGTGTGCTCGAGACCTGCCATGCGCGGCACATCCATCACCTGGCGCTGAAGCCCGCGAACATCTTCGTCGGACCCGGCCCCGAGTTCGCCGTGCGGGTCTGCGATTTCGGAGTGAGCATCGTGCGCAGCACCGGTCCCACGCACGAGACTTTCGCGAAATCGGCGCCATGGTGGGCGCCCGAACAGCTGCAACCCACCTCGGCACTGGGTGCTCCCGCCGATGTTTTCACCGCGGCGTTGCTCGCGTTCTACCTTCTGACGGCAAAGTCTTTCTGGCAGTCATGTCAGTCTTTCCCGCCAGACCTAGCTCGTTTGCGAGTGGAAGTCGCGGCCCCACGGGTCACCGTGTCGCAGCGCGGGACCCAACTCGGGGTTGTTTTGCCCGCGTCCCTCGACGCCGTTTTTTCTTGGGCCCTTTCGGTCGATCAAAACGCGCGCCCAGCCTCGCTGATGGCACTTGTGCAAGCGATCGTTGCCGCTGCCGGTGGGGCCTCGCCGGTGGATGACGAGCCCCAGCAACGCCCCGCTTTGACGATGGCGTTTCCGGAATTCGAGGCGACTCCGCTTGCGGGCAACGGCCAGCAAAAAGCCGCGGAGTTCGGCTATCCAGGCGCACCGACCGGTGGCGTTGGTGGCGGGTCACTTACCCCTGGTTTGCCGCCGGTTGCTCCGGAAGTTCGCCGCAACACGAGCGCCGCAAAGCCGATCCTTATCGGTGTCGGCATGGCGATGCTCGTCGTGGGTGTCCTCGCTTTTTTTTTACTGCGTCAAACAAAGCCGAAAGAGGTCGTGTACGTGCCTGACGCTGGCCCGGTTTCGGTCCCTTTGGGAGCGCCACCGAATGCGGCTTCGGAGGTCCCCGCGCTGGCGATACCGAATTCTGCCGAGGAGGTTGTACCGCTGGAAACTGCTTCTTCGGACGTGGCCAACTTGCCGCCGGTGGAGCCCGAAAAAATCACGCTCACGCTCACCTGCTCGCCCGCCTGCGAACAGCTTCTCGTGGACAATGAGATTATCCCCATCCTCGAGGAAAAAACGGAGCTGAAGCTCGTGCCCGGCAAGCACAACCTCGAAGCGCACAAGACCGGTTTCATCGTCATTAAGGAGACCATCGACGTCACCACGGCCAGCGAAAAAGTACTGCGGTTTTACAGGCCGGGAGTCGGGACTTCCTCGGTGGTCAAACCCTGCGTTCGCGGCATCCTCAAGAAGTGCCCGTAAGGGCCCCCCGGTGGGCGACCCGAAGCGTCCCCTGACGGGTTACGGCGGCCCCCAGTTGTTGCCATCGTCGTCGGAAGCCAGCGCATACCAGCCTCGTCGGCCCGTGCTGCCCACATCCGCCGAGATGAGCAACACGAGCCGCGTCGGAAAGCGGATCAGCGCACCGAACTCGAGAACGCGACGTGTTCCGAGGCCCTCACCGATGGTGCGAGGCAGCTCGAACGTCTTGCCGCCGTCGCTCGATTGCCCGAGGTAGAGGCCCCATCGCGTTGCCGAGCGAGCCCGCAGGATCGCCACCAAGCCTCGTTGGGTCGGCACGCTCCAAAGCTCGCGCTCATGCTTCTCCTTCCACATGGCGAACGGCGGTGCTTTGGGTTGGGTGCACGTGCCGTCGAGCCCGCAACGGATGAGCTGAGGCACTTTACGGCGCTTTTCGACGTCGTTCGAATCGAGGACCTCCGTCTCGAGGACCAGCGCATCTTCTGAGCACCCGAGTCGCGTCGAGTTGGGTGCCGGAACCTTGAAAGCGAGGGCGCGATCACCCGAAACGCCAACGACCCATGGCTGAGGGCTCGGGAACAGCCGAAAGGAGAAGGCCCCGAACTCGCAACTCGGTCCCTCCGAGAGTTGCTGGAGCGTCGTCGAGTCGCTGCGATAGTTCGGGATCGGCGTTGCCACGCCGGGTGGCGCGCCGAGTTTTGGCCAGTCGCGCAACTCGATGCTGCCCTTCGCAACCGACAGCAATTTCGGTGGACGGCCGTAGGGGGCCGACGCGAATGCCGCTTTCTCGAGCGGCAGCGGCTCGAGTGTCGCATTCAGAGCGATTGGCGCGAAGATCATGGTGGGTGTGCGGTTTTTTTCCCCCAAGAGCGCGATGGTGTCGTCAAACAAGGCAGGGGCCGCGGTGGTCGTCGGGAGCGAGAGCCCTGCAAGTCCCCCTTCGCCTGGAAAAAGCGCTCGGGGTCCGTTCAGCTGACGGTCGTTCGCGCCGGCATACCAAACGAGGCCGTCGTTCACCGGACCGTCGGCCTTCGGGCGGGCGTCGGCTTGCCCCTTCACCGTGGTGACTTTCGGCCGCTGGGAGGTGCCCGACGTGAGCGTGAGCGCGCCCAGTGAACTCACGCCCCAGGCCGCCCAGGGTTTTGCGAGTGCGTTCACACTCGTCCACGTTCGGCCGCGGTCGCTCGTGCGCAAAGCCCAAGCTTCATCGTTCTCGCGTCCAAAGAGCACGGCGCGTTCGGCATCGAGGACGACCACGCGCTGCCAGTGAACGCTCGTGGGCGCGACGCTCGCTCGGAGTGCGAGTCCCGTGCCGATCTCGGTTGCCACAATGTCGAGCGTTGCCTGGTTCCGAGGTGGCGCAGGCGCTTCTTCCTCTTCTACCTTTTTCTTGCAGGCGCACACGCCGAGCACCGCCACAAGCGCCAGCACTTCACGCACGCGCTGCCGGTGGCCCCAATCAGCGAGCGTCACCGTTGCCCCCACGTGAATCCATGCAGCAGCGAAAACCCGTCGAATAGTCATGGTAGCGCCTGTTGTGAGCCGTCGTCACGTAGCGGCACCCCTCACCGTTGATCCGCGTATCCATATAAAACCCTCCCCGAAAGGTCCCCGCCGCGTCGTCCACCCACTCATGGAGATTGCCCACCATATCGAAGACCCCATAGGCATTGGTGCATCCGCTACGCTCGCCGGTCTTTCGCAGCGTGTTCGGCAATTGGTTGATCATCGGATGCTCCATCGAATCGCGCCACATCTGTTCAGGCGCAAGCCCAAGCCTTTCCGTCAAATCGATGAGCGGATGCTTTCCGCGCCCGTCGTCGTTGCAGCGGTGTGCTTCGCGTCGCTCCCCATAGGGGTAGGTGGTCCGCTCCGGGCCTTGACACGCCACTTGCCATTCCTCCGATGTGCAAAGCCGCTTGCCCGCGTTTTCGCAAGCCTCGGCCGCCCGCACCCCGGTGAGATAGCCCTGCGGAAACACACCCGCCCGCGACACCGCCTTCACGGGCGGAACCCCTGGTCCCACCGTCACGAAGGGAGACCAATCCTGCTCCTTCCCCTCGGTGGTCACCAAGACCAGCGAGCCCTCCCAACGGTCCACGCACACGCCCCCGGGCAACAGACTCATCTCCGTCGGACACCCAGCTGGCACCGGAGGCTCGACCGCCTCCTTTTCCAGCATGACCGGCATCACGTACGCGTCGTCTCCGTTCGCTTGGGCCACGTCTTTCGCGGGGGCTGGCGCCGGAAGCGCCGCGGCCACTGCTGGCAGTCCCGCCTCCACCCGCATCTGCGGCCTCTCCCCGCTGGCGTTCCTCACGCCCACCTTCGGCGAAACCGCCCGCGCGCGCACCACCCCACGTGCCCCGCTGGCACAGCCAGTCAAACAGCCAAAAACCAAAAGTGCTGCCCCCCGCGTCACCACCCAGCCACTCTCGCACATCGAAAACACCCTGCCAAACTCAACCGATTCCCCGAAACCTCAAGACACCTCCCCCGCACCTGCCGCCCTGCATCGAGCCGCCCACCTTTCAAACGACCCACCCCCGCTCCGACCCCTTCCAAAAAAAAAACATTCCATGCTTGCATTCCAAGGCACCCCTTGCTACGAAGCGGTCCCTTTCCTGTAACGGCGTCTTCGAGCGCCGCCTGCCTCACCGGCCACCGTGCGGAATCTTATTCCAGCCGGCGTCGCGATGAGGGTCCGAGGTGCAAACCTCCAGGCTGCGAACCCATACGTACGACAGAAAAAACCGTCTCCCAACAGCCCAGCGAGTGGCACCGCCATTCGGCACCTGGGGCCCGCAAAACGGAACTCCGTTTCGCGGTACGACGAGCACGAGGAATCGACCGATGATCAGCAAGGCAAGCGCAAGGTTCAGCCGCATCGCTCCCCGGAAGGCACGCGTCATCGCGTCCCTGGTGAATGGTCGCGACGTGGGCGAGGCGCTCCAACTCCTCCAGTTCACGGAGAAGAGCGCAGCGAGCGTGGTGAAGAAGCTCCTCGAGAGCGCAGTCGCAAACGCCCGCCAAAACAACGCCGATCCGGACAAGCTCTACATCAGCAAGGCCACGGTCGACAAAGCCCCGAATAAGTTCTGGAGGCGCTGGCGTCCCCGGGCGATGGGCCGTGCCACCCAAGTCACCAAGGGGATGGCCCACATCTCCATCGAGCTCGATCAGCGCTAAGCCGCGAGGAACCGAATCACCATGGGACAGAAAACACACCCGTATGGCTTCCGCCTCGGCGTCATCAAGACCTGGAACAGCAAGTGGTACCAGTCGGGCGCCAAGTACAAGCAGTGGCTCCACGAAGACATTCGCATCAAGCGCGCCATCAAGCAGTACCTCCTCAATGCCAGCATCGCCGGCGTCGAAATCGAGCGCGCTGCCAACCGCGCCAAGGTCATCGTCTTCACGGCCCGCCCGGGCATGGTCATCGGCAAGGGTGGCAAGGGCATCGAGACCCTGAAGGTCGGTAATCTCACGACCGCCGCGAAAGACGAGCCGAAATTTCCCGGTGTGGCGTCGTTCACGGACAACGAAGTCTTTATCGACGTTCAAGAGGTCCGCAAGGCTGAGACCAACGCGCAGCTGGTGGCCGAAAACGTCGCCCAACAGCTCGAGCGACGCATCGCCTTCCGACGCGCCATGAAAAAAGCCGTGTCGATCGCGATGAAATTTGGCGCCAAGGGGATTCGTATCCGCTGCGCCGGCCGCCTTGGCGGCTCCGAAATGTCCCGCGTCGAGACGTACCGCGAAGGTCGCGTTCCGCTCCACACACTCCGTGCCGA
The DNA here is from genome assembly GCA_947502375.1 of Polyangiaceae bacterium. Lineage (GTDB taxonomy): Bacteria > Myxococcota_A > Polyangia > Polyangiales > Polyangiaceae > SYFR01. The sequence continues at coordinate 5,459 of CANMZR010000090.1, read as the reverse complement.
TATCGAATTCGGTACAGCGGAGGCCCGCACGAAGGTCGGTATGATCGGCGTGAAGGTCTGGATCTTCAAGGGCGAGGTCCTGCTCCGCAAGGCCCGCATCATCGGCACCTGAGCCGTGCTGTTGACGGCTCCATGACAGCTTGCCGGGCGCGGCTGTCCCTGCGCTCGATTCTCGCGAGAGAACATCATGCTCCAACCGAAGAAATCCAAATACCGTAAGGCTCAAAAGGGCAACAACCGAGGCATGGCCTGGAAAGGCTCAGACGTCTCGTTTGGCGACTTCGCCCTGCAGACCGTTGAGCCGGGTCGCCTCACGGCGCGTCAGATCGAAGCTGGTCGTATGGCGATCCAGCGTCACTGCAAACGCGCGGGCAAGCTGTGGATTCGCGTCTTCCCTGACCGTCCGGTCACGAGGAAACCGCTCGAAGTCCGCATGGGTGGGGGCAAAGGAAATCCTGAAGAGTGGTGCGCCCCAGTCAAGCCGGGTCGCGTCCTTTACGAGTTGGCGGGCGTTCCCGAAGACATCGCCCGGGAAGCCTTTCGCGTTGCGGCCCACAAGCTGCCCCTCGAATGCCGCTTCCTCGCACGCGACTTCTTGAGCCAGTAAGGAGACAGCCGTGGAACTAAAAGAACTACGCGAATTGAACCAGGAGCGGCTCCTCGAGATCGAGAAGCAGATCCGCCGTCAGCTCTTCGACGCACGCTTGAAGAACTACACCAATCAACTCGACGACACCGCCTCGATCCGCACCGCCCGCCGCAACCTCGCGCGTGTGAAGACCTTGCTGCAACAGCAGCAGCCCAAGGTCCGCTGAGCGGTTCCCCGCAAGTCCCCAGAAGAAACAAGCCATGTCCAAGGTCCCAACCCCCCGCCCGAGTGTGAAACACGTCGGTGTCACGGCTGCCGCTCCCGAAGCCACGGCCAAGCACGGTTTCCGCCGCAAACTCGTGGGTGTGGTCACGAGCAACAAGATGAATAAGACCGTCACGGTCGAGGTCATCCGCCAGACGATCGTCGCGAAGTACAAAAAGTACATCACCAAGCGCGCTCGCTACAAGGCACACGACGAGACCAATCAGTATCTGCCGGGTGACCGCGTGGAAATCCAGGAGCATCGTCCGCTCTCCAAGCAGAAAAGCTGGATTGTGACTCGCCTCATCTCTCGCTCGGCCGACATCGAAGGCCTTCAGCTCAAGGACGACGTCGCCGGCGTCAAGGCCTGATCCGACCTCTGAGGAGATGAACCCATGATCCAGGTAGAAACCGTACTCGAAGCCGCCGACAACTCCGGCGCAAAGACCTTGTGTTGCATCAAGGTGCTCGGCGGCTCGCGCCGTCGTTACGCCGGCCTCGGCGACGTCGTCGTTGTGACGATCAAAGAGTGCATGCCCAACTCCAAGGTAAAGAAGGGTGAGGTCGCCAAGGCCGTCATCGTCCGAACCGTTCAGTCTTACCGCCGTACCGACGGGACCTACATCCGGTTCGACACCAACAGTGCCGTGTTGATCAACGATGCCAAGGAGCCTGTCGGAACCCGTATCTTCGGGCCAGTCGCTCGCGAGCTCCGTGCCCGCAAGTTCATGAAGATCGTCTCCCTTGCTCCGGAGGTGCTGTGATGCAGCGAATCAAGGTAGGCGACCTCGTTCAGGTGGTTGCCGGAAAAGAAAAAGGCAAGCGCGGGACGGTCAAGAAAATCCTCAAGGATACGGACCGAGTGATCGTCGAGGGCCTCAACATGGTGATTCGACACACGCGTCCAACCCAACAGGGTGCCGAAGGTGGCCGCATCTCGAAGGAAGCTTCGATGCACATCTCCAACGTGATGCCGCTTGATGCAACGACGGACAAGCCGACCCGAGTCAAAGCCCAGAAGGACGACGCGGGAAAGAACGTTCGAGTCTCTGCGAAACTTGGCGCGGCCCTCAAGCAGGCCTGATCCAATTCAGATGATTTCACGTCGCGCGGAACTTTAAGCGCGACCCCCCAGGTGTGAGTATGGCGAAAGAGAAGAAAGATAACGCTCCGGCCCCTGCAGCAGGCAGTGGTTACGAAGCCGGTTACGTTCCGCGCCTCGCCCAGCAGTACCAGTCCAAGGTGCGCGCAGGGATGCGCGAGAAGTTCAATTACGACAACCCGATGCGCGTTCCGCGTCTCGAGAAGATCGTGATCAACATCGGGCTCGGGGTCGCTGTTCAAAACCCAAAGTTCGTCGACACGGCGCGCGAAGATCTGCGGAGCATCACCGGGCAACAGCCGGTCGTTCGTCGCTCGCGCAAGGCAATCGCAAGCTTCAAGCTTCGTGCGGGCCTCGCGATCGGGCTTTCGGTCACCCTACGTCGCAATCGCATGTGGGAGTTCGCAGACCGTCTGTTCAACATCGCGTTGCCGCGGGTCCGAGACTTCAAGGGCGTTAGCCCGAAGGGTTTCGACGGCTTGGGCAACTTCACCATGGGCTTGCGAGAGCAGATTATTTTTCCCGAAATCAACTACGACCAGGTCGACGCGGTGCGCGGCATGAACATTTCGTTCGTGACCAGTGCCAAGACCAACGAAGAAGGCCGGGAGCTGTTACGGCAGCTCGGAATGCCTTTCCGCACTTAAAAACGCCCGGCGCGAGCAATCGCCCGCAGCAACCACAATCAAGACTCATGCGCGGAACTCTCCGCGCGACACGGTAACTCAAAGGACGCAAGAATCATGGCGCGTGCGCAAGCCATCGCGAAGCTAAATCGCCCCCCGAAGTTCTCTTCGCGGCAGAAGAATCGCTGCAAAGTGTGTGGCCGCAGTCGTGCTTTCTACCGCGACTTCGAGTTGTGCCGCATTTGCCTGCGGGGCTTCGCATTGCGCGGTGAGCTCCCCGGTGTGATCAAGGCTAGCTGGTAGTCCAGCTTTTCACGACGTGTCGAATCAAAGCTGGATAGCACCATGGTGAACGATCCCATCGCTGACATGCTGGCCCGCATCCGCAACGCTTCGAGCGCGCGGCATGACCAAATGGTCATGCCTGCAAGCCGACTGAAGTTGCGGGTGGCGGAGATCCTGAAATCCGAAGGTTTTATCGCGGACGTCCGCGAGGGCGAAGACGCTCGAGGTCACAAGACCATCGAGCTCGTCCTCAAGTACGATCGCGAGAAAAGGGCTGCGATCGACGGCATCCGCCGCGTTTCGAAGCCTGGTCGGCGCGTCTATGTCGCGCACGACAATATCCCGAACGTCTTCTCCGGATTGGGCATCGCCATCCTCTCGACATCGAGCGGCGTGATGACCGATGCGGAGGCCCGCCGACGCAAAGTCGGTGGCGAGCTTCTCTGCGAGGTGTGGTGATGGCAACGGAGCAGTCAGCCAAGAACCTCGCGCCGCGGACGTCCCGGGTTGGTAAGCGGCCTGTCGTCACCCCTGCGGGTGTGTCGGTGGACCCGGCGACCACCGAGATCAAGGTGAAGGGGCCCAAAGGCGAACTCGCCTTCGGCTTCGACCCCCGTGTGCATCTCACTCAGAAGGATGGCGAGGTCACCGTGACCTCGTCCGCCGCGGGTCGAGACGCGGCTCGCCTCCAAGGAACCGCGCGGGCAACCATCGCCAACATGGTGCATGGAGTGACCGTGGGCTACTCCAAAACCTTGGAGTTGGTCGGCACCGGTTACCGCATTGAGCACAAGGGCACCGCGCTAACGTGCGTGCTCGGGTTCTCGCATCTCATTGACTTTCCGTTACCTCCCGGCATCACCGCCGAGGTTCCGAAAGACTCAAAAGGCACCATCCTGACGATCTTCGGATCGGATAAGGCGCTTGTCGGCCAGACAGCCGCCACCATTCGTGGCTTCCGACCCCCGGAACCTTACGGTGGCAAGGGTGTGCGTTACAAGGGCGAGAAGATCCGCGAGAAGGCTGGAAAGGCAGGCAAGTGAAGACGACTGCTGCACCGCGTAAATTGGTAGGCCGGGAGCGTCGTAAGCTCCGGGTCCGCAAGACCATCACTGGCACCACCGAGCGTCCGCGCCTCAGCGTGTTTCGTTCGGCTCGCCACATCTATGTCCAGGTGATTGACGATTCGCTCGGGAAGACTTTGGCTTCGGCGTCAACCATGTCGAAGGACTTGAGCTCGAATCTCGAGGGCTCGAAGAGTGACGAGGCGAAGAGGGTTGGTACCCTTATCGCCGAGATGTGCAAGACGAAGAACATCGACAAGGTCGTCTTCGATCGCAACGGATACCGCTACCACGGTCGCATCAAGGCGCTCGCCGATGCGGCCCGTGAAGCCGGACTGAATTTCTAAGGGCTACCAAGATGGCATTCGATCAAATCGACGACGAGCGGCTCAAGGAGCGCGTCATCCACATCAATCGCGTTGCAAAGGTCGTCAAAGGCGGCCGTCGTTTCAGCTTCTCCGCGCTCGTCGTGGTGGGGGATGAGGCGGGGCACGTGGGTGTTGGGTTGGGTAAGGCCAACGAAGTTCCCGAAGCGATCCGCAAGGGCAACGACCAAGCTCGCAAGAACATGTTCAAGGTGCCGCTCGACGGGACCACAATCCCGCACGATGCGCTCGGGGAGCAGGGCGCCGGGCGCGTCTTGCTGAAGCCAGCGAGTCCTGGTACCGGCGTCATCGCCGGCGGGGCGGTGCGCGCGGTGGTGGCCTCGGCGGGCATCACGGACGTCTTGACCAAGTCGCTCGGCTCCGGGAACAAGCACAACGTCGTTAGCGCGACGATTGCAGCGCTGAAGTCCCTCCGTGCGCCTGAAGAATTCGCTCGCAAGCGGGACATTGACCGGGATCGCCTCGGGCATCGTTCGCGCACGGTCGGAGTGGCGCCGGTGCGCACCCTGAATGGGGCTGCGCCGTCGCTCACCGGGAAAACGAAGGAAGAGGCCGAGGCCGGAGGAAGCGGAACATGAGTCTCCCCAGCCTCAAGGTCACTCAGATTCGAAGCATCATCGGCGAGCCGCCGAAGATGCGCGCCGTGTTGAAGGGCCTTGGGCTCGGACGCATTGGTCGCAGCGTCACCGTGGCGAACACGCCATCGTTTCGCGGCATGATCAAAAAGGTGATTCACCTCGTGACGATCGCGGAGGTCAAGTAACATGTCGATTCTCTCGAATCTCAAGCCACCGCCCGGCGCGAAACAGGGGCGATTGCGAGTCGGTCGCGGCACCGGTAGCGGTGTCGGCAAGACGGCGGGTCGCGGTCAAAAGGGCCAGAAAGCTCGCTGCGGACACGGAAAGCCGGCCTTCGAAGGTGGGCAAACTCCGATGGCTCGTCGCCTTCCGAAGCTCGGCTTCAGGAACATCTGGGCCGCCAAGATTGCGAACATCAACGTCAGTGATCTCGAGGTTTTCGAGGCTGGGTCGGTGGTCACCATCGAGGCCCTTCGTGAGAAACGCCTCGTGCGTGGCCAGTTCGACGGCGTCAAGGTCCTTGGGGACGGCGACCTCGGTAAAGTGTTGACGGTCAAGGCTCACG
>CANMZR010000089.1 GCA_947502375.1 Polyangiaceae bacterium | reverse complement strand
AGGCGAAGAGCCAAAAAGCACAGCCAATAAACAGAGTCCGCTGCGTCAGGACAATCCTTTCCGGTTCAAGCGCTTAGAACCGGGCAAGGGTGCGAAACCCCTGCAGACGCTTTGGAGCGAGGCATCCTAGCGAGAGTTTCTAAAAAAGCTATCGAAATAAACAACGCCCGCTGATTCGTGCTTTCCGATTGCGACAAGCGGGTCCACAAGCAAAGGTTGAGTGCAGCCTCAATAAAAGGCGGTTACTTGACCCTACGTTGGAACACGTGCGATGCATCACGGGACAGCCCTGCATCTTTCGGACGTCTCAACGTTGGGTCGTTCACGGCGACAGAGCTTTAAGGATTAACAATGAACGGCAAATTGGTTTGGCTTCTTGGGGCAATTTCCGCGAGCGCGCTCGCGGCGAGCACGGCATGTGTCATCGTCACTGACGACGGCAGTGGCGGCAGTGGCGGCAGTGGCGGCAGCGGCAGCGGCGGCAGCATCCCGACCGGGGCGAACGTCGCGTCGGCGGATGTGGCGAGTTCTTCGTCCACCGGTGCTTGCGTTTCCTGCGCGACTTACTATTCGAACAACGGCATGGGAACTCTGTGTCCTGCCAGCGAAGTGATTGCGCAGGCCCTGAGCGACTGCACCTGCACGGCCTGCGAAACCGACTGCGGCCCAATGTGCGACTCCGCGGCAGTTGCCTGTGAAACCTGCCTTAACGACTCCGCCTCGACCGGCAGTTGCAAGGAAAAAGCCACCGCCTGCTCGAACGACACCTGATCGGGTTTTCGGTTCTCGCCAACGGACGCCATCACGAACGGCGTCCGTTGGTTGTTTTGTGGACCGATAGGGTCCCGAGCGGTGCTACGCGGTGCCCCAATGAAGCCGATCCTCATTGGAGCCGGACGTGGGCGGCGCCTGGAGCACCTCACCGAGGCGATACCGAAAACGCTCGTCCCCGTGTTGGGGCGGCCGATGCTCGAGACCATCCTCGAGGCGTTCGCAGCGGGCGGCTTCGCTCGCACCGAGCTTGTGTTTATTTGCGGCTACCGGGCCGAGGTCATCCAAGCTCGGTACCCAGAATTTCGCTATGTTCGAAACGACGATTGGGAGAACAACAACATTCTCCTCTCGTTGCTCTGCGCGCGCGAACACCTCAAAGAGGGATTTCTCGCGAGCTACAGCGATATCCTGTACCGCCCCGAGGCCATCTCTTTGGCCCTGGCTTCACCGCACGACATCACGCTTGTCTGCGACACGGACTGGAGAAGTCGCTACCACGGCCGCAGCCAGCACCCGGAGACCGACGCGGAAAAACTCGTGGCCGAAGGCGAGCGAGTGGTGGAGCTGTCGCGACGCATCGACTCGGAACGAGCGACCGGAGAATTCATCGGCGTGATGAAGTTCACAGCTGCCGGCTCCCGGCGCTTTCTCGCCGCCTTCGATGACGCCGCCCGAGAGTTTGGCGGAGCCCTTGAATTTCGGGAGGGTCGGAGCTTCGCGAAAGCCTACCTCATCGACTTGTTGCAGTTCATGTTGGAGCGCGGTGAGCCGATTCATTGTGCACCGATGCACGGCGGTTACATGGAAATCGACACCACGGAAGACGCTCGAATGGCCGCCGGCTGGCGCGAGCGCTGGGACCTTTAACCCGCCGGGAAAGCTGAAACGCGAGCATCACACCGAAGAGCGGCCACGCAGCACACGATCGTGCCAGAGGAGCATCTCGAGGCTTCCAGGACCACGATTCCAGGCGTAGTCGTGAGGTCCCGGCGTCACGAGAAGACGGTGCTCGACACTCCGATGTAGAAGCCCGTCGGCGAGCGCTTGAATGGCTTCGCGAAACGGATCGCCCTCCGAAGTCACGAGCCGCAATGGGGCGGAACGTGCGCGCTGAGACAACACGGCGAGCTCCACAAAAACGCTAACTTCTTCGACGGCCAGTGCCGGCTGCAGCGCGCCGACCGAATCGAACAGGTCCGGTCGCCCAAGCCCGAGGAGCAACGCCAGACGCCCGCCCATGCTGACGCCGTCGATCCCAAGCTTCACGTTCGCGGGTAAGCCCGCTTCGTCTCGCAGCCGCGGCAAGAGCGTTCGCTCGAGCCAGCTCGCCCAGCGCTTCGCGGCCTCCAGGGTTTGCGCACGCGGGGTGAAGGGACACGCGACCGAGAGCCCTTCGAAAGGCTGTTTCGCGAGCGAGTCATTCAGCTCGACGAGCCGCTGGGGCGTGACATAGGACTCGAAGTCGGCGCTCGTCAGCGGCGGCGCGCGGAGGCGACCTTCCCCGCGGTCGAGGGCGTAATCATCGCGCCATCCAAGCGCCCCCGGGACGAGGCCGCGCGCATGCTCTCCCGCACCGTGCAAGGCGAGCAACAAGGGCTTTCCCTCGGCGACGCGATAGGCGACCCGCCCCGACTCCGCCCATTCCTTATCGGGCGCAAACGCGACCTCACGCCACGGCGTGGTTTTGCCTTGTCCCTGGTCAGAGCGTGCGCCCGGCGGTCTGGGATCGCTTCGTGGCGCCGCGGATTCGCAGCCAAGGAGAGCCGCGGCAACGATCGCCCCCATGCTCGCGCCTACGCACGAAAGGAGGTCGCGCCGTCGCATCAAGCCTCGCTCCTCCGGCCGGACAACACCCCAAGCTCACCGTCTGGAAACCAGGAAAAAAACTCCATCATCGCTCGCTTTTGCTCAGGCGGCATGAAGTCAAAATTGCGACCGCGGTCCACGATCTCCCAAAAATCCTTGGTCTCGATGCGTGCGAGCTCGTCTCGGATCGACAGGAGATGCGACAAGGGCTCGTGTTCCATATCTTGATAAATCCGAGCAGCGCGACCTCGGTCGTCGGCGGTGAGGTAGTAAGCCGCGAGCTTGGTCTGTGCTTTTCGCACGCCACGAAGGGCGAGAACTTCAACCTGCGTCTTCGACACCCGATCGAGCTCTAGAAACAAATGGAGAAGCTGGTCCTGCTCCGGCAAGTTCGCTTGGTGCGCCACCTCGCAGAGAGCGCCCACGTCGTATCCGATGGTCTCCGTAACAAAAGGCAGGTTCATATCGGTGCTGACGTCGGCGTAATACTTGAGATGCTTTACGGCTGCGACGGCAAGCGAGCCCTTGCCCGCCTGGATCAAGGCGTCGACGAGATGCCGGTACTGATTCAAGACGTTGTAAGCCGTCCGCACATTGCGCGCGTTGAGCGTCGTTCGCAGGTAAGAATTCAGGTATCGGAAGCTGAGCAGAAGACTCTCTTCATCGTGGAGCTTCAGGGCGGCCTCGGCGATGTACCGGGTATCGATTGCGATGAGATGATTGATGTCCGGCATCGCCCCGAGCGCTTCGTTGTAGACAGCCAACAACTGCCGCATCGCCTTCCACTCAAGCCACGTTCGACGAAGCACGAGCTCTTCGCGCGCCTCTCGATCGAGCGCAACGACATCGGGGTTTTTCAGTAGTTGCGGGCTCAGGTTGAACCAGTGGGCCGGCGTCGTCGCCTTCAGGTGCAGGTAGCGCACCGTGAACTCGGTGATCGCGTCCACCGCGCCCGTGGCTATCATCTTGTCCTTGCCTTGAATGGAGTTGGACCCGATGTCGGTGAGTTCTTCCAGCGCACGGAGCACTTGCTCCTGCGCGTCCTCGATGGCCAGCGGGCGTTCACCCTCGGCCGCACGACGAAAACCGCGAAGGGCCTCGTGACGAATGCGCCGGATAATGTTGCTCGGCTCCAGGAACCAGAAGACGTAAGCAAAATAGGGAGCCATCAAGAGCAGGGCCACCATCGTCGCCACCATCATCACCACCAGCGTGACGCGCGGAACGAAATCCGCGTGGATCGAGAGACTCACCATCACGCCGCTGCAGCACGCCACAACGTAATAACCCATCACCGCCATGTTGATGCGGTCGCGGAGAAACATGCGCGCGACACCAGTGTAACGCTCAGCAGATAGCTGAACGACGAGGCTGACGACCGTGATGACGATGCCGAGCACGCCGGCGGTCATGCCGCCGAGGGATGCCACCGCGTCGGTGATGTGGTCCTGGTCAAATGCGAGGTAACGCGAAAGGGGTCCGTGACCGGGCACGCCTTGGGCTCCGAGCGTTGAAGGCCCGCCCGGGCCACCGGTGACGAAATGATCGAGGGCGAAGAGGCCCCCAAAAGCCACAACGGCCAGCGAGCCCGTGATGAGGGCGGGCAGTGCCCACCGATTACCAGAAGGAGGTGAGCGGCTCGGCATGGGTGGAGGCTACCCGACCCGGGCGGGCTATGTCATTGTCCCCCGCATGCGGACCCGTGCGGTGGTGTTCGATCTCGATGGGAGAGCGGCTATCGCAAGCGTCCTCCCACCCGACGTTGCGGACGAGTACCCCGAATCCATCGAAACGATGGGTAACTCGACGACCCCGGTTTGGCGAGGCCGGCGAGTTACCCATCGATTGGCCATGCTATTGACTCGGGCACGGCTGTTTACTTACCCCTCGATTCGAATGAATCGAGGGACTAGAACGCGTTCTCTCCGGTCAGCGCGTGGCCCAAAATCAACTCGTGAACCTCGTTCGTACCCTCGTAAGTATAGACGCTCTCGAGGTTCAGCATGTGACGAATCACAGGGTATTCGAGCAAGATGCCATTGCCGCCGAGGATGCTCCGACTGACGCGCGCCGACTCGAGCGCAACCTTGCAGTTGTTGCGCTTGCAGATCGAAACTTGCACGGGAGTGATCTGACCCTTGGCTTCTTTCAGGCGGGCAAAGTGCATCCACATCAGCATGCCGGAAGCGATGTCGGTCGCCATGTCGGCAAGCTGCTTCTGAATGAGCTGCTTGGCCGCGATGGGTCGGCCGAACATCATGCGTTCGCAGGCATAATCGATCGACGAATCGAGGCATGCTCGGGCAGCACCGAGCGCGCCGCACGCGATGCCGAAGCGCGCCGTCGATAGGCACGATAATGGACCTCGAAGACCTTGCACGCCTGGCAGCATATTGCTTGCAGGCACCCGGACGTCGGAGAGAACGATCTCCCCGGTGGAGCTCGCGCGGAGGCTCATCTTCCCGTGGATGGTGGGCGTCTCGAAGCCCGGCATTCCGCGCTCGACGATAAAGCCTCGAATGGACTCCGCGCCCCCGTCATCGACCTTCGCCCACACGAGCGCGAGGTGGGCGATGGGCGAGTTCGTGATCCACATCTTCGTGCCATTCAAGATGTAGTGCTCACCGTCTTTTCGGGCACGCGTCGCCATCGCGCTCGGGTCGGAACCGGCGTCGGGCTCGGTCAGACCGAAGCAACCGATGAGCTCACCCAGTGCCATTTTCGGCAGGAAACGCAGCTTTTGTTCCTCGGAGCCAAAAGCTGAAATCGGCCACATCACAAGCGAACTCTGGACGCTCGCGAAACTGCGAAGACCGCTATCGCCGTACTCGAGCTCCTGCATCGCGAGGCCATACATCACCTGGCTCATGCCGGCGCAGCCGTAGCCTTGAATGCTGCCACCGAGGAGCCCGAGCTCGCCAATGGCCGGGATCAAATCCATTGGAAACTCTTCTTTTGCGAAGAGATCCGCAGCCCGCGGCAAGTAGCGTTCGCGCACGAAGCGCCGCACCTCGTCGCGCACGAGTCGCTCTTCCTCCGAAAGAATTTCGTCGATGGCGATGAGCTTCTCGAAGGACGTACGATCCATGCGTGGATATGGCCTCGGAGGCGGTCCCAAATCAAGGATGAATGTGCACGATCGTCCCGGCCTTGAGAGACATGGCCGCATGCCAGCCCTCTGGGACGCCCGGCGTGGTCCAGTCGAAGAGCCAGGCCGCATCCTCGGGCGCGAGGTTCACGCAACCGTGGCTGCGTGGGTTTCCGAAGTCGTCGTGCCAGTAAGCGGCGTGGAGTGCATAGCCTTCGGTGAAGTACTGAACGTACGGCACGTCCCGGAGGTCGAACTCGTCCTGCCCGTCGTCGCTGTCCATCGTGACGCTCACATGTTTCGTGTGAATGAGGAAGGTTCCCTGAATGGTCGCGTGACTGTCTTTGTGGTCAGCAACCCCGTCTTTTCCCGTCGAAACGAGCGTCGCATAAACTGCCCTGGCACCCTCGTAGGCCACGAGCGACTGCCGCAGAATCGAGACGTCGATCCACTTGGCGCCCTTCTGAGCGAAACGCGGCAGCTCTTCGTATCGCTCGATGACGGTGACCTGATCGGCCCGAAGCCACGTTCCGTCGCGCGCTTCGAGCAACAACCCTTCGCGCGCACGGTGTTCGCGGCCACTCAAGTGAACCGTCGAGCGAAAAGCATAGGGAGCGAGGACGACGAGCGTGTCCGCGGCGTCGCGAGAGTAACTTTTCGCCGCTCGCGCACGGGTGACGGCAATGGGCAAACCGGCTTCATCCGATAGCGCAACACCGTGGAACGTCGAGGGCCGGACAATGCGCGTGCGATCGAGGGGCACCAGGGCCAGTTCGGTTGTGAGACCAAAACGGCGCCCGTTGGCCTCGTGCGTCGAGAGGAACGCCCAGCCGGAGTGATTCTTCGCGTGACCGACGAGGAGAGCGTCCCGGCCACGCGTGTCGCCGCTGACCGAGGGCACAAGCTCCCCGTGCGCGATGAGGTCCGGAAACGGCACGGGCTCGGGAGGCGCAACGTAGTCGGGCTTCAGCGCAATCGCGGCCGCTTGCCGACGTTGACCGGTCAGGTTTCCTTCGACGGCCTCCTGCTCTTCGGCGGTGGGCAAACGAGCGTAGAGCGGCGGCGGCGGGTAGCGCGTGAGCGCGTAAAGGTAGGGCAGGCCCGTGCGGTCGGGTCGCGTTGCCGAGAGCTTCGCCGCCGGGTGATTCGAATCGAGCGTCGCTCGCGCACCGACGCAGACGTAGCCTTGGGGCTGAATGCGATACCAACCGCCGCGGCAATCGCGGTTCGAGGCCGCGGTCTCGTCGCGCCCAACCGTTGCGCCGGCGCGCAGATAGCCAAGCTTTCTGCTCTCCCAGCGAGGTTCGGCGAGGACCCACGTTTCCCGGCCGATGCTGACCAGGCGTGAACCTTTCGAGGGGCTCTGCTCGTCGTCAACAAGCGGCAGGGGTTCGGCCTCGTCGGTGGGCGGCGGCAGGGGCTCGGCATCGGCGATGAGCGGCGGTGGCGCGAGCTCCTCGGCGGTGCGGAGCGACTCGTTCGGCCCACGGGTGGCTTGGGGCTCCGCGCTCGTAGCCGGCGCGAGCCCACCGGGCGCGAGCGGCTCATCGCGGCCCAGTGCGCTCGTCGTTGCGCCGTAAAAAGTGTCGATTTTCGACGGTTCGAGGAGGGGCGCGACGACGGGCCGCCTGGGTGGAATCGTCGGATGGACCGCCACCGGAGAGCCGTTCAGCCCCATTCGCCGAGCGAGCGTGAGACCCTGCTCGACGACAATCCGCTCATCGACGGCGACGCCGCACATCACGATAGCGACCGTCAAACACGTACGGAGCAGGCGACTCACAGGCATCGGGACGTTCGGCCGATATCAACCGTCCACCGAAGGGGCCAACTTTCACCGATTGACCGGAGCCGCTGGAGCCGGAAGGATTCGCCGAAATCATGGGGGACGCCACGACACACGACCTGCTCCAGACACGCCTCGATGCGTACATGGCCAAGAAAGGACTGCGCTCGACGGGGCAGCGCCGAACCATCGCGAGCGCGTTCTTCAACGGGCCTAGCCACATCACCATCGAGGAGCTTTTGGTTCGTGCCCGTCAGGAGGACTCACGGATCGGCTACGCGACCGTTTACCGCACGCTGAAGCTCTTCACCGAGTGCGGCATCGCGAGCGAGCACAACTTCGGCGACGGGCCGACGCGCTTCGAGCTCGCGGACGAAGGCGATGACCACCACCACGATCATCTGATCTGCCTCGAGTGCCGGAGCATCATCGAGTTCCACGACGAAACGATCGAGACACAACAGGAAAAAATCGCAAAACGCCTCGGTTTCGAGGTCACTTCGCACAAGCACGAGATTTACGGGATCTGCGCAAACTGCCAGAGCGCTCGAGCAAAAAAGAAGCGCTAAGGAGCAGGTTTCGGCGCGGCTTGACGAGAGCGGGCTTTACAGCTCGCGCGTCATCTCCACCATCGTGCGCCGGAAGCCCAGTCGCGCAAAAAAGGCTTGGGCCGCGTCGTTCGCCGCCGCCGCGTGCAAGACCACCCGTGGTGCCCCCTTCTCCCGCAATGCCGAAACGACCGCGAGAACGAGCGCCTCGGCCACCCCTTCGCGACGCACCGATGGCTCCACCCAGAGGTCGTGTAGCGCACCGCACGCGTCGAGCAATTGATTCCAATCGCGCTCTTCAAGACGAGCATAGGCGTAACCAACCAGCGAGCCCGCGTGCTCAGCCACGAGCAAAACGACCTCGGCGCGCTCGAACTCCTGTTCGAACCACCACGCGTAACCCGCCGCAACACGCTCGGGCAAAAAGAACCGCGCCGCATCGAGCGCATGATGCAGCTCAAGGAGCTTCGCCGCCAATTGCGCAACCTCGGGGAGCTCTCCCGCGAGCGCCGGGCGAATGACGAGCCCTTCCTTCATCCGCGGCTCAACGTTCCGCGAGCTGGACCGTGTAGCTCACGCGTGCGGCGGCAGCCGAGCCCAAGCCCAACGGCAAACCCAAGGGATCGAGGAGCGAAGGCGGAGGCGGCACAACCTGACCGGCGTAAGGCGTGTTGTCGAGGACGACGTAATAAAAACCGGGGAGAAGCTGATAAGAGCTCTGGACCTGTGGCCCCGGCAAAAGCGGTGCTCCGGCGACCACCGGACCGGGCGGGGGACCGAGGGGCTGCCCGAGCTGATAACCCTCGCGCCAAAAGTCGCCGACCGCTTTCGTCACGACCATCACATCGATCGCAGGGCCTTGGAGCTGCATCTTCAAGATGAGCTGTTGGGTTCCGTCAACGATCTCGAACGGACCCAAGAAATCCCGCTGATACGGCTGCACCTCGGTCGCTTCGTTGGCAAAGGTGTACCGCTGGTCCTGACTGACATCGAACGGGCCAGAGGGTTTCACAGGCGGCATCAAGATCCCGAGCGCGAAGCTGTTGCTCTCGGTGCCCCAGCTCTGAACCACCGTGAAGCCGCGGGTGAGCTCACCGGCGACAATTTGGTTCCCGAAGGTGGTCGCCAAACCGCCAAGCGGCGTCAGACTGGTGGCGACATCCGCGAGTTTGTTCTCGACGTAACCGAGCTCAAAATTGGGCCCGTTGACGATCCGGTTCACCTTGCCCCACACGTAGATGTCATCTTCCCCGAGGTAAAAATCAGGGCGGTACTGCACGGACGCGGTGCAGCGAAAGCCGACTCGACGACTCACGGGCGTGAACGCATAACCGGTCCCGGTGAAGTGGACCGTGACCAGCTGGTTTTGATTGTCGACGTCGACGTTGCAACCCGTCGGAAAAAACCGGCCAACCGCCGCTCCGTTGTCTTGCAGCTTCAGACCCACCCCGCGCTTCACCATCTCGGGGCAGATTTTGCTCGCTCCAAAGTTGGAGAAGAGCCACCAGCGCAAGCCCGGACTCGCGTTGACCGGACCCCTTGCACAGGGGCAACCGACGCCTAGGATAGCAAGCATCGTCACGATGACCCCAAGCCCCAACCGAGCGGCTGGTCGAACGGTGACGCGCGTTGTCTTCACGGGGCGAACCATACAAGCGATGCGCCCAGGATAACAGCGACGGCTGCGCTGAAGGGAAGTGGGCACGAAAGGGCCGACATTGCGCACCGCCGGAGCCGATGGTATGCTTTACACAAGGGTTTTTCGTACCACTCTGGGCGCCCGCGGAGCCTTCCTCATGGGTAAATTTGGTTTCTCAGAAATTCTTCTCATCTTGGCCGTCGGCTTGTTGTTTTTCGGCGGGGGGAAGATCGCAGACATCGGCAAAGGGCTCGGCCAGGGGATCCGTAATTTCAAACGCGGCCTCCGCGAGGACGACGAGCCTGAAAAACTGGCGGACACCCCGCTTGGACCCAAAGAGAAGCTGACGGAAAGCGCGGCCTCGACGAAAGCGCGCGACGTCGTCTGACGGCCGAGGACAGGGTGACCAGCCTGCCGCCACGGCGACGTGCGGTTGCTCAAAGGGGTGCGTCGTAAGACGGCGCAGAGGAGGACCCGCTCGCAGCGGTAGGACGAACGCTGGCTGGTGGTGTGTCGCCTCGGGAACCTTTGGCTTCGTTCGCCTTTGACAAGCGGACGTGGCACAGTTGCCCCCTGGAAGGCGGCGAGCTTGCCGCGTGTTGAGAAGCTATGCGAACCGTCGAGCGACTGAGCAAGGTCCTTGTTGTCGCGGGAGCCCTTGGGCTCTCGGGATTTCTGGCGCACTCCTTTGGGTCGGGAGGGCTCTGGTACGGCTTTCGCTCCCAGATCGCGCCGGCGAAGTTGGGCTCGGCTGTCAAGTACGACCTGACCCGGCTGGAGGCCGTGAACGAAACCCTCAAATACGTTCGTGACCGCTACGTCGATCCGGAGCGGGTGCGTCCGAAAGACATGCTGTTGAGCGCGCTGAACCAGATCCAGCGCGACGTGGCCCAGGTGATCGTCCTTCCGAGCGTCGAGAAGCCCGGCAGTGTCACCGTTCGGGTCGACACCGAGCAGATGGAGCTGCGCGTGGACGACGTGCTTGGCCCCTGGGACGTCGCCGCGAAACTTCGGGAGGCATTTGTCTTCATGCAAAAGCACCTCGCCGCCGCGGAAGGCGTGGTCTTGCGCGACGTGGAGTACGCCGCCTGCAACGGGATTCTGCGCACCCTCGATCCGCACAGCGTGTTCATGAGCCCCGATGCGTACAGAGAGATGAACCTCTCGACGTCCGGCCACTTCGGAGGACTCGGCATCGTCATTTCGCTTCGCGATCAAGTTCTGACCGTCATTCGCCCGATGCCGAACACCCCGGCGGGCCGCGCGGGGCTCCGCAAGTACGACCGGATCCTGAAGATCAACAACGAGTCGACGCTCAACATGCCCCTCGATGACGCGGTGAGACGCCTGCGTGGCAAACCGGGTTCGAATGTCGGAGTCTGGGTGCAACGCCCGGATGAATGGCAAGGCGCGAAGGAGTTCGTGCTGACACGCGAGAGCATTCGGGTGCCGAGTGTCATTGGTAAAAAGCTCGCGAATGACGTCGTCTACCTGAGACTGAAACAGTTTCAGCAGAGCTCTTCGGACGAGATTAAAGAGCAGCTCGCGCAGATGCGCAATGGCGGGACCATCAAGGGCGTCGTACTCGACATGCGAGGAAATCCTGGCGGTCTCCTCGACCAGGCGGCAAAGGTCGCGGACATCTGGCTCAGGAGCGGAACGCTCGTCGCGACGGTCGGCGCCTCCGAGGGGCGCGAAGAGAAAAAAGCGACCGAGGAGGGCAACGAGCCCGACTATCCGCTTGTCGTTCTCGTCAACCAGTCGAGCGCCAGCGCCAGCGAGATCGTCGCCGGAGCACTGAAAAACCTGAACCGCGCCGTCATCGTCGGAGAGACGACCTTTGGAAAAGGCAGCGTGCAGCTCGTCTTCCCTGACGTCACGCCGGACAAAGCCGCCTTGAAGCTGACCATCGCGCAATACCTGACCCCGGGCGATCAATCGATCCAGGGCGTCGGCGTCACGCCCCATGTGGAGCTCGATCCGATGACGGTCGATCCCCTCGAGATGGATCTGACCTTGCAGCACGCCGGTATCCACGAGCGTGACCTTGAACATCGCCTGTCGAACGAGCAGGCCCGGAAACCTTCCGCCCCGGGACAGATCGTCCGTTACTACCTGCCGCAAGTTGAGCGCGAAATGATGCGCGAGCTCGGCGGCGAGCTCGACGAAGAGTTTCAGCTGGATTTTCCCATCACCTTCGCCCGCGAGCTCGCTCAGCAACTGCCCGTCGGTCAGCGCGCGGACGTGCAACTTGGGGCCGTGACGGCCTTCATCGAGTCCACACGACAGCGCGAGATCGATCACGTCACCGCCGAGCTAAAAAAGATCAACATCGACTGGTCGCTGCCCGCGCAACAACCAACCGCGAGCGCCGCCAAAGACGACTTCGATGTGGTTGTCTCGACCGACCACGCGGGCGACGTCGTGACCGCGGGCGAGCCGTTGAACCTCACCGTGACGGTGACCAACAAGGGGAAAGAACCGGTGTACCGGCTGCGCGCGGTCACCGACAGTGACAACCCGCAGTTCACCGAGAAAGAGCTCGTCTTTGGCAAGCTCGCCGGTGGCGAGAAGAAAGCCGTTACGATTCCGCTCACGTGGTGCGAGATCGAAGGGCGAAAGATCGCGACGACCGCTCCCCTGCCGAAAAATCCGAAGCGAGTCTGCCACTTGCAGAAGGAAGCCCTCGATCGGAGCGACGGGGTAAAAATCCACTTTGATGCCGCCGGCGGTCACACCCCTGCGACGGCCGAATTGCGACCGACCATCGAATCGCTCCCGCGACCGCAGTTTCAGTACAGCTACCAAGTCGCCGACAACCTCGAAGGAGCGAACGGCGATGGACTCCTTCAACGCGGGGAAATGGTGACGATTTTCCTGACCGTAAAAAACGTCGGCAAAGGTCGCTCGCTCGACACGCAGGCGAACCTTTCGAACCGTTCGGGCGATGGCGTGCTTCTCAAAAATGGCCGCTTTCAGCTGGATGGAATGGATCCGGGAGACGTTCGGCAAGTCGCCTTCACCTTCGAGATTCAACCTCAATTGGCGGAGGACGAGATCGTCCTCGGCTTGTCGGTAGGCGACCGTGATCTGCGCGAATACGCCAACGAGAAGCTCCGTCTTCGCGTACGACCAGCCGTGAAAGTCGAACCAGCGCAAGGGGCAGTCACGGCGAATGAAGGCGCACTGCTTTACGGCGATGCGGCACTCGACCGCGCACCTTTTGGTGTGCTCGGCGCAAACACCGTGTTGGCGCTCGTCGGACGCTCCAAGGAAGCCGCCGGCTCCTCTGCGAAGGTGCTGCTGGGACCGAATCGCTTCGCGTTCTTGAAAGAAGGCTCCTTCAATGTGGGCGGTCAGGCGAACAAAGACGCAGAGATTGCCTATGCGCCCCTGTTCTCACACGCGCCGCCGGTTTTGTCGTTAAAGGCAGCCAACCTCGCGACGCGCGGGGACAAAATCCGCATCGACGTCGAGGCCTCTGACAGCGAACGGCTGCTCGATCTGTATCTGTTCGTCGGCAGCCGAAAGCTTCATTATTTTTCGAATCGCAACGGCACCGACCCAAAACATGCCGCCTTCACTTTCGACGCTCCGCTCCTTCCGGGCGTGAACATCATCAGTGTCGTCGCACGCGAATCTCCGGACACCTCCACCGCGCGCACCGTGGTCGTGCGTCGCGATGCGCCGGACGGCTCCATCCTGAAAACACCGCAGCATCAAGACGACGACTTCCTGGCAGACCGCCCAGAGTGAACGAAGACGCAATGAGCTGGCTCGACAAGTTGAAAGTGAAGCTCGGTGTTCTCGACCCCGAGGACGCCTCGGCGCTGGACGAAGAACCCCCGCGCGCCGCTCGGCGTGAGCGCGCAAGCGGCTCGGCGGAGCGCCCGCCCATCGACGGCCTCGAACCCGCTTCGCAGCAGGGCCTCGAGGACGTCCTCGCCGCGAAAGAGCGGGGCAACACCGTTGAGATGCGGCGCCTGCTGAAAGAGCTCGATCGCGGAAAGGGTCTCCGACTCGTCTTGCGCGCCGCCGCGGCGCTCGAGGCCGGTGACGATGCCGAGCTCGCAGAGCTGCTGCCAAAGGTGAGCGTCGAAGAGCCTGCGTGGCGTATCGCGTTGCAGCTTGCGTCCGTTCTCGACGACGAACCCGCGCGAGCCGAGGCCTTCCGCTCGCGGGGTGAGCGCGCCAACGCGCCGGCGTGGGCACTGGCCTGGAGCCGCGCGCTCTCGAAAGACGCGGCCATTGCGCG
>CANMZR010000088.1 GCA_947502375.1 Polyangiaceae bacterium | reverse complement strand
CTCGGGGGCACGCGCGTCGAAGACGGCGCGCCGGCACTCACCGTCGAGTCCTGGCTCGGGCCTTGACGCAAGCTCAGGCACGCGACGTGGGTTAGCCCGCGCCGCCAGCCCCGCCCGCCCCGGTGGTCGTGGAGGACGCCCCCGTCACGGCAGTCGTCGATGCCGTGGCAGTCGCACCACCTGCGCCATTCGGGGGCGTGAGAAACGCGCAATCCGCCAGCTTTTCGGTCGCGAGCATGGCATCGCAGCCCGTGACCGTTTTTGTGTCGAGTCCGCTCGCGAGGGCTGGTGGCTTCGCGCAGGAGGCCAAAGACACGGTCTTGCACGAGCCCGCTTGGTCGATTGCGGATAGGCAGAGCGACACGGCTTCCGGGGGCGGTTCGACGGCGTCCGCTAAGCCGTGCAGACAGGCGTCCCGGTAAAAAAGAATGCACGCATCGACGTCGCTCACGCTCGCGATGGCTACGTTCGGGCAACCGACGAGGAGCTCGCACTTTCGGGTCTCGATGGACCGGCACGTATCGATGCCGGTCGCGCCGCTGTTGCAACTCCAAAACGCGATAGAAAACAGGGCAAACAGTGACATTCGTCCAAGTCCACGCATCGACTCGCCGTACCACGCTCTCAGCAACAGGGTGGAGTTTTTGACAAGGCACGCGCAATCGAGGACGGTGGCTTCGTGCTTGTCGAACGCGCGATGATTCTCTCGGCCGGCTATGGGATGCGGCTCCGCCCTTTGACAGACGAGCTTCCGAAGCCGCTCCTGCCCATCGGCGATGCGCCACTCCTCGAGCACCTCGTTCGTCGGCTCCGGACCGCGGGCTTCGAGCGGTTGGTCGTCAACGCTCATCACCTCCCCGATGCGATCGAGGAGGCCGCAGAGCGCCTTTCTGTCACGGTCGTTCGGGAGCCGCAGCTCCTCGGCACGGCGGGCGGTGTCGAGCACGCCGGAGCTGCGTTGGGCAGTGGCCCCGTGCTCGTCGTCAATGGTGACATTCTGGCCGAGATCGACCTTGGGGCCCTCCTGGCGAGGCATGGCGAAGAGTCCCCGTTCGCGACGTTGGGCGTGGCTGAAGGGCACGCAGTAGGCAGCGGCACGGTCGGCCTTGCGAGCGACGGTCGGGTGGTCCGTCTGCGTGGAGAAATCTTCGGAAACGAGTCTTTTGGCGCGGATTTCGTGGGGGCGCAGCTCCTTTCCGCGAACGCCCGGGATGCGTTGCCAAGCGCGGGCTGTCTCGTCGGCGATGTCTACTTGCCGGCCCTGCGTCGCGGCGAACGGCTCCTCGGCGCTCCACTCGTCGGGCGCTGGTGGGACATCGGGACGCCGGCGGCTTACCTCGCGTGCAACTTGGCGTGGCTGGCGGACCGCGGTGAACTTCATTGGTCCGGGTCAGCGATCCCCGAGGGGATATCGCTCGTGCGCAGCATCCTCGGGAGCGACGCCGACGTGGTTGGATGCGGCCAGCTTTGCGAGGTGGTCGGGTGGCCCGGGGCACGGGTCGAAGCTCCCCTCGAGCGGGCCATTGTTACTCGAACGCAGGTCGTTCGGCTCCGGAACCTTTGAAGGCAGCTCCAAGCTGGATTAAGCCGTTGGACATGCCCCGCCTTTCAACGTGCGCGTCTGTCCTGGCGGTGGGCTGCCTGGTTCTCGGCGCGTGCGCAGATACCGTGTCGGCTACCGGGCTCGGTAGCGTCGCGACCCAGGTCGTCCTTGAGCCGACGGAATTTCTGGTCGGTGCCACCTGCAGTGCCACCCCTGGTGGCGTTCAGTCCTACGTCGCGACGTTGAGGGCCTTCGATGACTCGAACGACACGGTTGGAGTCTTGCTGCCTTCATCGCTCGCGACGCCGTGTTCGATACCCTTGGCGATGAGCTCTTTCATCGTGGCCGGAAGCTCCTATTCCGCCGTCATCGAAGCCTACGACGTGCCCGCGAACGCGCTCATTCCGTTCGGAGGTTTCTCGAGCGGAAGCTCTCAGATGCTCGATGCAACCGGGACCGTCGTTCGACCTCGTTGGACGTCAGCCTGCGGTGGCGTGGATGCCAGCTCCGTCGTGGCCCTTCCCAATCAATCGAACGCGCTTACGGGCTGCTCGCCGCTGGTCGAGACATTCCCATCGTCCACGGAACTTCGACTCGGCCCTGACGAGCTCTTGAGGGCCGAGGCCTGCGTGATGACCGACAAGCTGACGCTGCGGCTGCTCGAAGGGACGATAGCGTTGCCGTCCGAGCTGGCTTGCGATGCGGCTGAGCTCAAAATAGCTGGCCACGCAGGAGATTCGTTCCGCCTTTACGTACGGGCCGCGCGCAAGGACGGCTCGGAGGTCGGTTGCGAGTGCGCGGGCGCGTTCGTCGCGGGACAGGCGATAAGCCCCGCTTGCGACGCTCCGACTTCGCTTGGGAACGTCGTCCTCGACCCCGGAAGCGTCGTCGCTGACGGCGTTCCTTCCTGTCCTGACGGAGCCGTTTATGCCGTTTCCGTCAATGGCGCGCTCGTCGGTACATCGCGAACGCCGTGCGGTTTGAAGTCGCAAGTCGGGCCGTTAGCCCCGGGGCTCGTCGACATCGCCATCGCCCGCTACGACGCGAAGGGCGAGCCGCTTGCCGGAACTTTGGCTTGCAAGGCCGACGTCGAGCCGGGCCGCGTGGTGCCTGCGAGTTGCTTGTAATCCGCGTGACGATCGCGTGAACCGAAGGCCCGTCGGCGTGTCCGTCAGGCCTTGATCTTTTCGTTGCTCGGATCGTACATCGGCTTGAGTGAAGCGGCTGCTGCGTGGCGCTTCCCTGCGATGTCGACCTCCCATTGGCCGGAGTCGATGAACGCCTGATCGACCACCGCCTCGCCGCCTTCGATCATGGCCAAACCGACAGCGCCACCGAGCGTGAAGCCGTACGAAGCGGCGCGGATGTAGCCGACCGACTTGCCATTTCGCCACACGGGTTCCGCATGAAACAGCAAGGGCGCGGGGTCCAGAACACGAACCTGCAAGAGCCGACGCTTCAACGGGCCTTGGGCCTTTTTTGCGAGCACCGCTGCTTTACCAATGAATCCCCCTGGTTTCTTTAGATCGACCGCAAAGCCAAGTCCCGCTTCGAGCACCGAGTCCGTGTTGTCGATGTCGTGACCGTAGTCGCGATAGCCCTTCTCCATTCGGAGAGACGCCAGGGCCTTCAGTCCCGCATGCCTGAGGCCGAGGGGGGCGCCTGCCAGGACCAGTCTGTCGTAAACGTGAACGGCCTGTTCCGTCGGAATGTACAGCTCGTAGCCGAGCTCACCGAGGTACGTGATGCGCACACATAAGACGCGCGCGAAACCGATGGCGATCTCGCGCGCCGTGCGGAACGGAAAACACTCGTTCGAGAGGTCGGCATCGGTCACGGCCTGCATCAGCTGGCGTGAGCGTGGCCCCTGAACGTTGAGTTGCGCGTAACCGCTCGTGACGTCACACGCGAAGGCATGGCCAGGCTCGAACACGCGCTTCATCCGCGTGGCGACGTGCCGATGCGCGGTGTCGCTGGCGACCACAAAAAAGTTTTGGTCATCGAGCTTGGTCACCGTGAGGTCAGCCTCGAGGGTGCCGCGCTCGTTCAGCCACTGGGTGTAAGTGATGCGCCCCGCCTCGCCGTCCACCTCGTTGCCCGAGAGCTGATTCAAGAGGTGCCCGGCGTCGCGGCCTTCGACGTGAAATTTCGCCATGAAGGACATGTCCATCAGGATCACGCCTTCGCGCGTGGCCTTGTGCTCGGCCTCCCACTGCGTGAACCACTTCATTCGTCCGAACGAGAGCGGCCCCGGGTCAGGTGTTTCGCCGCGACCGGCATACCAGTCGGCGCCCTCCCAACCGCTCACGTCCCTGAAGTACGCACCCTCGGATTGAAGCTGCCCGTGAATTGCGGAGCGCTTTGCATCCCGCGCCGTGAGCATCGATTTCGTTGGGTAGTGGCACTGGTAGACCATCCCGAGTGACTCGACCGTGCGGGTGCGCCGATACTCGGGATTCGATTGAAATGGGTGCAACCTGTCTGCGTGCATCGCGGTGACGTCGACGTCCGGCTCACCGTTGACGATCCAGTGAGCGAGGACGCGCCCGATCCCGCCGCCGGTGAGTATCCCAATCGAGTTCAGCCCCGCCGCGACGAAATAATTTTTTACCTCCGCTATCTCGCCGACGATCGGCTGCAGATCGGGGGTGAAGCTTTCAGGTCCGCAGAAGAACTTTTTGATGCCGGCTTGGAGCGTCACCGGCACTCGCGCCATGGCTTTTTCAAGGTAGGGCGTCATGCGCTCCCAGTCGGGCGGGATCTCGCCGAATGAAAAATCTTGGGGGATCCCCCCGACCTTCCACGGCGCGCACACCGGCTCGAACATGCCGATCATCAGGCCGCCGCCCTCCTCGCGAAAATAGCCATAGGAGGCTGGGTCTTCGAGGACGGGCCAGTTTTTGTCCACCCCATCGATACGCTCCGTGATGAGGTAATAATGCTCCGCCGCCTGCAGCGGGATGTGGATGCCGTTCTTCGCTCCGAGTTGGCGTGCCCACATGCCGGCGCAGTTCACGACGACCTCGCACTGAATCGCGCCGCTCGTCGTATCGACGCCGACGACCGCGCCGTTTTTGGTCACGACGCCGAGGACGGCAACGCCCTCGATAAGCGTGGCTCCCTGCAGTTTTGCGCCTTTTGCGAGCGCCATGGTGACGTCAACCGGATCGACGCGACCATCGCCCTTCACGTAGAAGCCAGCGCGGAGGTCCTCGACGTTCGCTAACGGGAAGAGGCGCTTGATGTCGTCGGGGCCGATTTCCTCGACGTCCACACCGCACAAGCGGTTGAAGGCGGCGACCCGTCGGTACTCCTCGAGGCGGTCGAGGTCGGAGGCCACCTCGATGAAACCCACGGGCTTGAAGCCGGTCGCCTGGCCCGTTTCCAGCTCGAGGCGAGCATAGAGATCGCGCGTGTATTTGCGCATTTCCGTTGAGGTTTCGGACGTCGAGCCGAACGTCACCATCAAACCGGCCGAGTGCCAGGTCGTCCCGGAAGTCAGCTTGTCGCGTTCGAGGAGCACCACGTCGCGAACGCCAAGGTGAGCCAAGTGGTACGCGACGGACGCACCGATGACGCCGCCGCCGATGACGACGACGCGAGCATGTTGAGGGACGGCGGGCGTGTCCATGATGGCGGGTGCTTACACCCAAACAGCGGGCGCGTTCAGTACGCTTTTGACGCTTCTAGGGAGGCGGTAAAAGAGGGCTTTTCCCCTCGTAAATTTTGCCCATTCTTGCCCTGCGCCATCCCCTTGGAGGTCCTCACCTCGTGGCCGTGTGTTGGCCTTGCTGTCGCCCGGGGCGTGGCGTTGGGCCAGTCCTGCGTGGCTCGGCAAATCGCGCTAAGCTCGCGGGATGCAGGAGCAGTTCGTTCGCCCTCCCCGCCCGCGCGGTGTCGTCCTCGTGCTGATGAGCACAATCGGTTGCCTATGGGTGCTGTTCGCCGCGTCGATCAATTGGACGTCGGCACCCTTCGCGCAGCAGCTGTGGGACGCTCTCGTGGGCAAGGCGGACGCCATCTTGCACGGGCAACTTTGGCGACTCGTGACCGCGCTCCTGCTTCATAACCCGGCGACTCCGAGCCACGCCCTCATCGCGATGATGCTGCTGTTTTTCTTTGCCGCGCCACTCGAAGCCGCGTGGGGAACGAAACGCATGGTCGTATTCTTCCTGGCTGCGGCGCTCATCGGCAACGGGCTAGAGGCCGTCGCGGGCGTCCTCCCATCGCTCGCGACGCCAACCTTTTACGGCAGCATGGCGCTGGCGAACGCCGCGACGGTCGCGTGGGCCTTCGAGAATCGTTACCAGGTCGTGCGAATATTTCTCATCGTTCCCGTACGTCCTTTGATGATGGTCGGGCTGCTGGTCCTGTGGCACGTGGCATTGCTCATCGCGCGTCAGGCTTCGGCTGAAGGGTTGGTAGCGCCGTTCGGTGGGATGCTCGCCGGGTGGCTCTTGTGCGACGCCTCGCCGCTGCGCCGGTTCTGGCTCACGAAGAAGCTTGGCCATTACCAACGTGAACTCGACTTGCTGCGGACGCCGGCGCAACAACGGTCTCGCACGCGCAAAGGGGGGCCGGACCTTCGAGTGATTCGGGGTGGTGATGACTCAGGTCCGAAGACGCTGAATTGATCCGCGACCGCGAGTCGCTCGCATGTTCGCACGGCGGCGGCCGTTCCGCGCTCTAGCGGCTCAAAGCCCGCCGAAGAGTAGTTTCTGACCGGCTTTGACGCCGTGTCGGTGGGCCCAACCCGCGTTGACCTCCAGGACGTAGCGACTCGCGCAGTCACCGGGAGCGTAGGTGTCGTCGTTCAAGGTGGGCACGTTTTCCTCGATGCCGATGATGGTGCCGTCACTCGCGATGAACAGCATGTCGAGCGCGAGGCAAGTGTTGTGCATCCAGAACGCCAGCACGCGTTCGGCCTCAAAAACGAAGAGCATCCCTTCGTTCTCTCCAAGTTGTTTTCGAAACATCAACCCGCGCTGTCGCTCCGCGTCGTGCTCGGCAATTTCGGCGTCGACGTTCGCGGCGGCTCCGCTTACACGGACCGTGGCGTGGCGCAGCACGGGGGAGCCATCCGGATCGTTTGGGCAAGACGGGTCGGGACCCTTCGGCGGTGCCGGACGCGCTGGCGTGGCGGGCGTGGGCACAAGGCAGCGCGGGGCTGCGTTTTGGGCCTGAGAAGTCGCCGCCGTGGCCTTGGGCATCACGTGCTCGGCCGCGGGGCCGCTCGCCAAAGCTGCAGGGGTCTTTCCAAACGCCACGACGGCGCCCGGTGAAGCGTCAGGCTCGGCCACGCGATGCCCACACGAAGCCAAACTAGCAAGGAAGCAAAACCGCCACATGCCGCTCAGCGTTCCCCACACAATCCGCGGCCGCAAGCGTGTCCCGAGTGCCCAGCAAATCGAATTGCAACGCCTCCTCAGTGAGATAGGTTAGCGAGATGCGGCGACGAATGGCGGATGCAGCTTGGTTCCTGGCCGTCGCAACTCCGATGGTCTTCGGGTGTGGGAGCCAGGTCGACTACGGGGGGCTAACGAGCGCAGCGTCTGGACAGGGCGGACAATTCACTTTCGTCACCGGCCCTGGCGGCGGCGACGGCGGCTCGACCCGCACGCCTCCGGTCCGGCCTCCTCCGCCTCCGGATGTCAACGACCCGGGGTGCACGGAACACCTGCCGCCGCAGGAAAATTATACCTGCGATCCGTTCAAACCGTCCATGAGCGGCTGCCTCCCCGAAGAGGCTTGCCAGATTTACGTCGAGTACCCCTCGATGCCGTGTGGGCAGGAGCGCTACGGCTCGGTCTGCGGTCCCGCCGGTCCTGGAAAACAAGGCGATCCGTGTGCCGGTGGACAGGATTGCGGCGGGGGGCACGTCTGTGTCGTCACGGGGTCCGGGACGCAATGCGTGCAACTCTGCAAAGTGTCTGGGCCATCGGGTTGCGCGGCGGGGTTGATCTGCGAGCCGATTGACGTCAAAGGCTTCGGCGGATGCCTCTAAGAACGGCGCCGCTCCGACGGTCGTTCGTGTCGAATTCAAGGCTTGCTTGGCTCGCTTACTCGGTCGCTCTCGTGATGGCCTGCGGAGCGCGCAGCAAGCTCGACGTGCCGCCACCGCTGCCGCCACAGCCCGAGTGCACAACGAACGAAGACTGCCCCGGGCACGATGACTTCTGCGCCAAGGTTCGGTGTCTCGATAGTGATAAATACGTAGGTATTTTGCCGCAATTACCTGAGGGAGTCCCGCTTCCGCCACGCGTTTGCTTTCCGCTCACGACCGTCGATTGCGAGGACAACGACGCTTGCACCACGGACGCTTGCGAGCCAGCCACCGGCGATTGCACGCACGTCCTTGTCACCTTCGACCTCGATGGCGACGGGCGGCCCGGCCCGCTTCCCGGCACCAAGGCGGGCGAGCCGGGCTCTTGCGGTGACGATTGCAACGACGCCAGCGCGTTGGCCTTCCCAGGAAACGGAGAGCTTTGCGACGGGGTCGACAACGACTGCAACGGCGTCGTCGATGACGGAGCAGAGTTCGTTGCAGTGGACGACGAACCCCTGCAGGTGAGCGGTAACATCGCCCCTGCGGGACCAGGCGGGCTCGCCTTCGGAAAGGACGCCTACCTCGCCATCTACAGTGGCGGAAGCGAAGGCGCGGACATGTACGCGACGCGCCTCGACGCGGCCGGTCAAAAGCTCGAGCCCGTCGAGCAGCGCATCGCACTTCAGAACGCTGACTCGGCCGGTGGCCCCATCGTTTGGGTAGGCGATCGCTACGGCCTAGCTTGGCAAGATAGGCGCGATGGGGACTACGAGCTCTATTTCACGGAGCTCAGCGCGACCGGAAAGAAAATCCTCGTCGACACGCGCATCACGAACGCGGCTGGTTTTTCAATCAACCCGGACCTCGCTTGGAACGGGAGTGACTTCATCGTGGCCTGGCAGGATCGACGCAGCGGTCAGTTTGAAATCTACGCGCAGCGAATCACGCTCGCTGGTGTGCCTACCGGGCCCGAAGTGAAGGTTTCATCGGCCCCCATCTTCGGCCCGCCTGTCGACGCGGAGGCGCCAAGCGTCGCCTCGGGGAAAAAGACCCTCGGCATCGTCTATGCGTCCGGTCCGAGCGGCGCCCAAAAGTTGGTGTTCCAGACGCTCGAGCAGACGACTTTGGCGCCTGCTGCAGGCCCGGTGATGGTCTCGATTCCTGGGGCAGCAGCGGTGGCGCCGCAGCTCGTCTGGAATGAGGATCGATACGTCATCACCTGGTACCACCGCGCCGCGTCCGCTGGTGCCGAGCTTTCGATCTACGCCACGGTGATCGCCGAAGATGGCAAGGTGTTGACCCCGCCGACGCGCATCAGCGAGCCGACCCCTTCGCATCGCTCACGCTACCCGCAGGTCTTGCCGCTCGGTGACCGGTTGCTGTTCGTTTACGCGGATGATCGCGACGGGAATCAAGGTTACGAACTCTACTCTCGCATGGTGAGTTCGTCCCTTGTACCGACGAGCGCAGAACGCCGCCTCACGACGGCCGCCTTCGACAGCGTTTACCCGATCCCGGCCTTCGGTCCGGCTGGCGACGTAGGCGTTTTGTTCCGGGATGATCGGCTGAACGGTACCCAGAACGTCTTCTTCACGCGGCTTCGTTGCGCGGCTGGGCCCTGACCGCGGTCTTACTTCTTACTTCTTCAGCTTGCCGAAGATGTCGGCGAGGGTACCGAGATTCTGAGCGGCTGGTCGCTGGAAAGTTTTGGCCTGCTCATTCTCACGGTGTGCCGCGATTTCTTTCAAGGACAGGCTGATGCGGCTCGGCTTGCGTGGGTCTTCGCTCGGCTCGAGCTTCGTGACGATGGCCT
This sequence comes from Polyangiaceae bacterium, assembly GCA_947502375.1. Classification (GTDB taxonomy): domain Bacteria; phylum Myxococcota_A; class Polyangia; order Polyangiales; family Polyangiaceae; genus SYFR01. Next base: position 4,503 of record CANMZR010000088.1, on the reverse strand, counting down.
CGAGTTCCTGCCCTTCGGTGAGCACTTCCGTGACCTTCGCGTTGCGGCCAATGCCAAGCTCGCTTCGGTGCAGGAGCCCTTCCACCCCGCCGATATCGACGAACGCGCCAAAGAGCTGGATCCGCGTGACCTTGCCTTGCACGACGCTGCCGACCTGGAGCGTTCCGATGAGGGCCGCCGCCTTTTGCGCACGCTCGGCCTCGAGCGTCGCACGACGGGAGAGCACGATGTTGGGCCTCCCTCCGCCGGCCTCGAATTTCGTCACCATGAACTCGAGGTCCTGTCCGACGAACACCGATGCGTCTTCGATGCGCTGCAAATCGAGCTGGGAAATCGGGCAGAACGCGGTGACGCCAGCGACCTCGACATCCACGCCGCCCTTGTTCACGGCCTTCACTTTACCGATGATGGGAAGGCGCGCCTGGAACGCTCGAGCGACTTCGGCCGCGACCTCTTCCCCACCCCGCCCCCCGCCCGAACGCCCCGTGGCGCCGCGGTTTCCAAAGCGCGTCCCGAGCACCGTGGTGCCGTCTCGGGTCGCGATGACGAAAGCCCTCAAGCGGTCACCGAGGACCACTCGCAGGTTGCCTTCGGCGTCGAGGACATCGGCTCGCTCGATGACCCCTTCGGCTTTGCTACCGAGGTCGATGAAGATGGCGTCCGTGCCGATCTTCACGACCGTGCCGCTCACCTCATCGCCAATCCGTGGCCCACGCACCCCGCGCTGGGTCGTCACCTGCTCGATTGCCTCGAACATGCCCGCAAAACCGCTGCTTTCCTTGCTCACGGCGACGAATTGTAGCACCAGTTGACCCGCGTAGCCTATCGCTTGCTGAGAGGCGGCGTCGCATGACTTGGGCCTTCTCGCCACGCTGGTTGCGCTGTAGAGGAGAAGAGAAAGGCAGCGCACTGGCGTCATGAGTCTCGGATCCAGTTTTCTCAAAGCCGCCATCGCTCCGTTGAATTTCGCGAACGTGAGCCTGATGGGAAGGCTCATCACGTCCGGATTGCGCGAACTTTCCTCGGAAAACCTGATGAAGCAACTGCGCGTCGGTATCGACGCTGCGGCCGAAAGTGCGGGTGTGCGCCCAAGCGACATCCAGAAGCTTCTCCCGATGGCGCGGTTCGGAGAACTCGCCCGCAAGAATGACGGGCATCAAAAGCATGCCCTTGCCGCATGGGAAGAGCACCCGGTCGAGTCGATAAGCACGGGTGACCTTGCAAGGTTGACGGAAGAGCAAAATCTTCCCGCGCTTGGTGACAGCTTGATGCGGCTCGCGATGGTCGCGAACGCGAACCCCGTTTTGCGGATGGCCCTCTACGAAATGAGCCATATCGCCCGGGAGTGGCAGCAGCTCGTCCTCGAAGCCGGCAACAAACTCGAGGAGAAACACGTTCTCGCGCGTGCGTTTCGGTGGCGTGCCTTGCGACGCAGCGCGATCGTGTTGGTCTTCGCAGTCGGCGGCACGGTTGGCTTCTTCGCCTGGCAACGGGTCGAACAGGCACGTACCCGCGTGGGAGCTTGGGCCGGCGACGGCGATGCCTGCGTGGTCTACCGCATCGAGCAGGCGGACCTCAAACACGCGCGGCCCGAGCAGTTGCGGCGCATCGAGGAACGCAAGACGGAATGCACCGCGTTGCGGGCTCGGCTCGTTGCCGAGAAAGAGCTGCAAGAACGAAAGGATGCCTACGCGCGTGGCTGCGAGGCCATTGTCGAAGCCGTCAGCCAGAAAAAAGCGCCGGTCGCGATGGCGGGGATCTCGCCGAAGCTTCTCGACTTTGCAAAGCGTGTCGCGACCCAGACCCTCGAGTTGAGTGATCTCGCGCCACCGGAGCCTGCGTTTCCATGCGCCGAGACCGACGGCCTGAAGCGCATGTTGACCGCGTTCGACCATGCCGTCGTTGACTCGAACCTATGGCTGAACCAGCCCGAGCTTTCGGCCCGTGCCAGAGCCGCCCTCGACACGTACAAGGGCGACGTCGCTCTGAAAATCCGTGAAGACCTCAATGACCGCGCCGAAAAGCTCGCCATTGAGGCCCTCATCGACCGAGCCCCGTTGCTCGTCCAAAAGGCGCGCCACCAGTGTGGACTGAAGCTGCTTTTCGGCCTGAAGCAGCGCGCCTTTTGCTCTGGAATAAGCAAGTAGCGTCAGGTCACTTCGAGCGCTTGCGACGGCTTCGTGCGACCACGAGCCCGAGTGCGACGGCACCGAAGGCCGCCCCTCCGTAACCGGTGATCGGGGCGACACCCGAAGCGCTGCAGCCACTGACGGCCGCATCGAGGTTGCAACCGTTCACGTTGCAAGTAGCCGTGGCGCTTGCGTCCACGGTGATCCCCTTCGTGAGAAGCGAGCTGACGCAAGCGGTGATGTCCGACGCGTAGACGTATTGCCCGTTGCAGAAGAGTGCGCCTTCGGGCTTCTGGCACTGCACGTCACAGCCGCCCTGGAGTTTCGCGATGCAACTGTAGTCGCAGTCGTAGTTCACCTGGGTGTTGCAGCCGCCCGTGCAACAACTCTGACAATGTTCCTCGCAAGTCGAGGAGGGAACTTTGCACTGAGCTTTGCAGTGAATATCGCACTGCGCTTTTGAAGTGTTTGCGCAATCCTTTCCGGCCTTTTTTTCGCAGACGCTCTGCACGGGTGCGTCGCACTCCGCGTGGCAACCCTCGAAACAATCGAGCAGCGCGGGGTCACACTCCTTCAAACAGGATACCCCGCACGTGTCCACACAGGCCGGCTGGGCCACCGCCACGCACTGGCCGGTGCAGCCCACTTCGAAGTTGAACGGCTGGCACTGAGCCGAACACCCGCCGGAAACCTCGATCTTGCACGCGAGGCCCCCGGTAAAGTCAAAGTTGCCACATGGGTCGTCGCCCGCGAAAGCGACCGACGATAGCAGCCCCGAGCTGATAGCCACCGAGAACACAATGGTGCGAAACATGAATTTCATTCCCTTTTTATTGAGCGACGGACGATTGGTGTTGGAGCTTACGCGTGAAAGCCGTGAGCGGCAAGGTGCACGCACAATGACGGCGTGCGACCTTACTTGAGGAGGTTCGCTGCTCCGGGCGTGAGCACCCCGCACACCCCCCAATCCTTTGAAGAGTTCTGGGTGTCGACGCCATTCGGAAAACGGCAGAGCGACGCTACCGTGGCGTTGTTGTCCGCGACCAGCGCATCGAGGGCTGTCCCCTTTACGAAGCTCACCATCGACGGAAAGTTCTTCACTGTGACCATGGTGAGCGCGCCTTCGTAGGTCAAGGCATCGAGCAAGATGTTCTGCTGGCTGTCGATGAGACCGAGGGCGTCGGGCGCACCGTTTTGCACGTAGTCCTTGCCGGCACCGAGTGAGATTGTTTTGACGCCCAGCGGTACCGTGGCGAGTGCCGCGTCCGAACCGAGCACCACGTAGTCGTTGGCCGCGAGCGTCCCTAGTCCGCCGAGCGCGAAGCGGGAGTACTCGGAAGCCGTGGTGCCGTTGATGAGAACGACGGCGACGTTTGTGAGATCGTAGGGCGCCCCGGTACCATTGAAGACTTCGATGAACTCGGTCGTGTCCGTTCCAATGTTGTCGTAGTCGACTTCGTTGATGACGAGCCCGCTCAGGGCCTTCACGTCGATGGTTGCGGTGGCCTTGCTCGCGCCAAGGGTCGCGGTCAATGTCTCGGCGCCGAGGGTTGCGGTAGCGGATACGGCGAAGGTGGCTGTCAGGGTGTTTGGACCGACGAGGACCGTGCCTCCAACGCTCGCATAAAGGTTCGGAACCAAGGACAACATCACGGTCGAGCCCACGGCGCTCGGCGCGGGCATATCGAGCGTGACGGACATGGTGACCATGCCGCTTGGAGCTACCTGGACTGCGGCAGGCGTCAGCGCCGTCACGCTCCGGGACAGCGTGTCATCAATGACTTGAACGGTCGCCGTTTGGCTCACGCCATCCTTCGAGGCCGTGAGCGTCGCTGTCCCGAGGTTCCCCGCGTCGATGACCACCTTCGCCGTCTTGCTATTCGCCTTGACAGTGATCATCCCGCCCGTGGCTTTGGCGATGGCCGCGTCGCTCGAGGTGATGGCGAGCACGACATCGTTGGCCGGCGCCCTTGAAAGGGAGAGAAAAAGCGCTTGTGGGAAGGTATCGCCGCCAGCTTGGTTCTTCTTTGCGAAGGCTTTTTGCGGCTCGAAACCAATCAGGACGGGCGCGCCCAACACGAGGTCAAGCTCGCTGCGCGGCGCGAGCCGCATCGTTGCGTCGTAGACGGTGAGCACGCCCGTGATGGAGTCGTAGCGCTCGTTGACGACGGGGAAATAGGCAGCGGCGTGAAGTTGAGTGGTCACGGTCAGGGGACCGGTCACGACGAAGCTTGGCTTGGGTGTCAGGTCCAGCACCTCGAGCGTGGCGACGGTTGCCAAAACGCCGTCGAGCGCCGTGTTTGTGGCGGCCACGTTCGCCGCGACGACGAGCGGCTCCGGCAGCGTCTCGCCCGAGGAGAGTTTGCTGAGCGTG
>CANMZR010000087.1 GCA_947502375.1 Polyangiaceae bacterium | reverse complement strand
TTCCTTACCGCGGGTTGAAGTTTCGCCTCCTTTTGCGCTTTCGGGTCCACCGCAGCCGCTCGGTTCGACCTGGGAGCCGGCTCAACGGCCTTTTCAGGCTTCGGTTCGGGCTCCGGCTCGGGCTTCGGCTCGGGCTTCGGCTCGGGCTTCGGCTCGGGCTTCGGCTCGGGCTTCGGCTCGGGCTTCGGCTCGGGCTTCGGCTCGGGCTTCGGCTCGGGCTTCGGGGCGGCCTGGCTCGCCTTCAGCGCCTTGGTCAGCGCGAACATTTTGCTGAGCGAGCTGGCAACGGCCTCCATTGCGCCATCGACGGCGGGATGGTCCTGTCCGAGATCTTGCAGCGAGTCGAGAACCCCGCGAACGGTCTTCAGGGCCGCTTCCACGTCCTGGAGTGCGCCTGTTCCCTGCTTTTCAATGCGATGCAGCACGCCCATGGTCGTGGCGATCGGCTCCGCGATCTCTAGGAGCTTCTCCGGCACATCGTCTCCCGACTGAAGCGCCTCGAGCGCTTTTGAGAGGGTGTTGCGGGCCTGCAGTGCGAGTTCCTTCGGGTCAACCATGACTTTGGCCGGGAACTGTATCAAATCCATCGGCACACGAGGGGATGGATTCAGCAGCCGAAAAGTTTACCCGGCCGGAGGTGGCTTGTTACTTCGTTGTGCGATGCGAAAAGTGGGCTCCCCCATGGGCTACGGTAGCTCGCTCGATGGTCAGAAGGGCCGCCGCTTCGACGCAAGTGCCGCCGACAAGCCGATCCTCGTGCTCGAGGACGTGTGCAAGTCCTACCAAGCGGATCAGCCCGTGCTTCGCTCGCTGTCCCTCACAATCCAGCGCGGCGAGTTCGTGTTCATCACGGGTCCCTCCGGCTCCGGAAAGAGCACGCTCCTGCGAATGCTCTATCGCGCCGAGCTGCCCGACGATGGCGTGATTCGCTTCATGGGTCGCGACATTGCGCGTCTCACCGCCGAGTCCATTCCGGCTCTCCGGCGCAACATTGGCATTGTTTTTCAAGACTTCAAGCTCGTCCCCGATTGGTCTGCCTTCGAAAATGTCGCCATTGCTCTGGAGGTGCTTGGCCTTCCAAGCCGCATCATCCGCTCGCGCGTGGGCGCGGTCCTAGAGCGCGTCGGCCTCGCCGGCAAAGGCGCCACCAAGACCAGTCATCTCTCTGGCGGCGAGCAGCAGCGCGTCGCCGTCGCGCGTGCGATCGTGGCGGAGCCGGCCCTCGTTTTGGCCGACGAACCCACGGGAAACCTCGACCCTCTTCTGGCAGTCGATGTCCTTGGGCTGTTCGAGGACGTTCACGCGTCGGGTGCGACGGTGTTGTTCGCGACTCATGACCGCACGTTGCTCGACGTGCGGTCACAGCGCGTGGTGGTGCTCGACGAAGGCAAGGCTGCGGACGCCAAGGCGGGGCTCGAAGGTTTTGACTGGATGGACGATGGAACGAGCGGCATTCGCTTGGCGGTCTAGGAGCTTCGAATGAGCGACGCTGGACGAACGTATCGATTTCTTGGCACCTGGCGGGCCGGTCGTAGCAACTGGCGCCTTCAGGTGATGTCGGTGTTCTCGCTTGCCGTCGCCTTCGTCTGCCTGGCGTCGGCCCTCTTGGTTGTCACCAACCTCGCAACGGTGCGTGATCGCTGGTCGCGCGCTGGCCGGGCGACGATCTACCTTCGCGACGACGCCTCGAGCGCGGACATCCAAGCGCTCGTGAGGGCACTCGAATCGACGGAAGGCGTCAAGAAAGCGCGGTTTGTGAGTCGTGAAGATGCTCGCGCCGAGGTCGTTGACATCGGTGGCGACACCGAGCTCGCGGCGCTTCCCGCCGACGCGTTTCCGAACTCCCTCGAGGTGGCTTTCGAAAGTTCGATCGACGATGCGGGCATTGGCGTCATGGCTCTGAAGCTTCGTGCGCTGCCTAGTGTGGATACGGTAGAGACGTACCAGCGCTGGACCGAGCGGCTCTCCGCGCTTCTGCGCGGTGGCGTGACCGCGAGCGTATTTCTGGCGTTGGTGGTGTTCGCGGCCGTGGTGAGTGTGGTCGCCTCGACGATGCGACTGTTGCTCGAGCGCCGTCGCCTCGAGGTGGAAGTGCTGCGCCTCGTGGGTGCTACCTCGCGCTTCGTGTGCCGGCCTTTTATCGTCGAAGGTGCCATTCAGGGTGCGAGCGGTGCCGGGGCGGCCATCGTGCTGCTCGGCGTGCTCTACCTTCTCGTCACGGCTCGCGTTGGCGGCGAACTTGCGAGCTTGCTTGGTGTCCAACCCAGCTTTTTGCCATGGAAAATGATGACGATGATGGTTTCCGTGGGCGCCATTCTCGGAGCTACCACGGCTTGGTTGAGCCTCCGCAACGCGGTTCGGCTCTGACATGCTGCGGGAGCGCTCGCTCGGCGTGGGGAACGTCAGCCCAAGGCTGGGTGCCATCTTGCTATGTGGTGCGCTGTTGCTCGCAGGCACGGCGGGCGCGTACGTCCCGTCGTCCTCGGGTGCTCTGGCAACGCGGCCTTCTCCGACTCCCGCAATGCAAGATAGCGACAACCGCTTGGCTGGCGACTTCGACAGCCTCATGGCGCGTCTCGAAGGGCGCGAGCGTCAGCTCGACAGCGAGCTCGAAGAGGTCGCCCCCAAGCTGTCCCTCGTCGAGAAGCGCATCATCGCGCGCGGGCGCCAGTATTACCGGCTCGCGCACGTAGGAATGCTGCCGGTAGGTGGTGGGTTCGAGGAATTGGTTCAGCACGCGACCAAGGTCGAGCGACTCCGGGCGGCGCTCGCCCGTGATCTCCACCGGGACGCGGAGTTCCGCGAGCGGCAATCGGAGGCCCACAAAGAGCTGCGGACGGTCCGCGCCGAGCGGGCGCCCATGCTCGTTCAGCGCGAGGCCATGAAGCAGGCGCATCAGGCCCTGCAAGAGGCCGACGATCGGCGTGACGCGTTTCAACGTGCTTTCGGAAACACCACCGATGGTCCGCAGACCGCCGTTTATGGCGCCGACACCGGGCCACTCGCCGTCGATCCAAACTCGAAGTTCGCCCAAATGCGCGGCCGCCTTTCGTTCCCCCTCGCCGGGCGCGCCACGGTGACCCATCAGGACAAGTCGACCACCGCGCTGCAGCTCCGCGCGAGTCGCGACACCGCCGTGCGCGCGGTCTATCCCGGTACGGTTGCGTTCGCCGGCGAAACGGACCGGGGGGTCACCGTCGTCATCGACCACGGGGAGCATTACACGTCGACCTACGGCAACCTTCAGCGGCTCGACGTGAAGATAGGTGATGCTCTTTCGGAGCGTGGGCGCATCGGTTGGGTTCATCGCCGGGCAGCCAAGCCTCCGCTGCTGCATTTCGAGCTACGGCACGGCAGTTCGCTGCTCGAAGCTGCGTCCTGGCTCGGCCTCTGATATCCCGTCGCATCAGCGGCCCTTTCGCGGGCAACCGCCGACTCACGCGCCGGGCTTCGAACACCGCGACTTTCGCGCAGTGGCTGCTCGTGTCGTGGTAGCGTGAACATTGTTCATGAGCTTCCGAGAGCCGAGCCTGTCTGCCGCGTCGAAGACTGTGAGTGTCAGTGTTTTTGCTGCCCTTCAGGCGCGGATCGACACCTACCAGGAGGCCGGTGGCGAGCTCATCCCGCTGCAGATTGGCGACACGTTTCTTGGGCCCTCGCCGGCTGTGCTCGCCGCCGCTTCGGAGCCGACGGGGCTCTCCGTTTACGGAGCCATTTCGGGTTTGCCCGAACTCCGTCACGTGCTCGCCGAACGCCTCGTAGAGAGCGGTCACGCGACGGTGCGTGGTCCCTCCGAGGTTCACGTCGGAGTGGGCTGTACCCACGCTCTTTTTTGCGCGGCTCGCGCGGTGCTCGACGCGGGGGATGACGTTCTCGTCGTCACGCCGCACTGGCCTCTCATCACGGGCGTATTTCAAATGGTGGGAGCCGTGCCCGTGGAGGTGCCGTTGACCCAGGGGTTGTTCGAGGCTCCCCGGATCGACATCGCTCGCGCCCTCGAGCGTGCCGTCACTCCGAGAACTCGGGGAATCTACTTCAGCACCCCCAGCAATCCGGACGGGTACGTTTTTTCGGCGGCGGATCTCGAGGCGGTGGCTGCCGTCGCCGTCGCGCATAACCTCTGGGTGTTCTCGGACGAGGTCTACGCTGACTTCGTTTACGACGGACGCCACGAGCCGTTCGCGAACGTTCCTGGCATGGCTGGGCGCACCATCACTGGACACTCGCTATCGAAGAGCCACGCGCTCGCAGGTGCCCGCATCGGTTATGTGACGGCTCCTGAACACGTCATCGATGCGACTCGTCGCGTGTCCAATCATACGGTCTACAACGTGCCCGTCGGGATGCAGCGGCTCGCCCACTGCGCCATTCTCACTGGAGGCGCCTTTCTCGAGGCAGCGCGGAGCACCTACCGCGACGCCCGAGACAAGACGGTCCAGGCCCTTTTGCAGCGCGGGATCCCGCACCGGGTGCCGCGTGGTGGCAGCTTCGTTTTTGTCGAGCTCGCCTCGCGCCTTGGAGGTCACTCGGTTCAACGCTTGCTCGAGGTCGCGGTGGACCGCGGCGTCTTATTGGCTCCCGGGTTGGCTTTCGGAAAGGCACACGGGACTTCCGCGCGCCTCTGTTTTACCGGCGTTCCCGTCCGGGACGTCCTTCTGGGCATCGAGCGGCTTGCCCAGGCTCTTGATGCCCTTTCGCTCGAGGACCCCTCATGATGGAAGCGTTTGCACGGCTCGTTGTTCGTCCCTCCGTTGCCTGGTCGATTGTGTGCGTCACGCTGCTGGCCACGGTGCTCGCCGGCTGGCAAGCGTTGCGGGTGGACCAAGATGACGATGTCTTGAAATTCCTGCCTCGGGGAAATGCCGACATCGCTCACTTTCACGAGATCAACGAGCGGTTTGGGGGCCTCGACGTCGCGCTCGTCGGCATCGAGGTGGAGGATCCGTTCGACCCCGCGTTTTTGGCGAAGTTGAGGACGCTCACAAAGACTTTGAACGAGGAGCCCGGTATCGCTTACGCACTGAGTCTCGCGAACGTCGAGGACTTCACGCTCGAAAAGGGCGGCGCCCGGGTGGATTATCTCGTCGATGAGCTGCCGAGAGACGACGCGTCGAAGCTGGCCCTGCGCGCCAAGGTCATGAGCCGTGACCACATCGTCGGGAACCTCATCTCAAAAGATGGTCGCTCGGTGCTGCTCTATCATTTTGGCAAGCACGGCACGAGTCCGCGCCAGCTTTCGGCGACCGTAAAATCTCGGGTTACGGAGGTTTTTCCCGAGCTGCCGAAGTACTGGGGCGGCGCGCCGTTCGCCTCGACCTACATCTACGACGTCACGCAGGCCGACATGCGCCGGCTCACCCCATGGGCGATCCTGGTGAAGCTCATCATCGTGTTGCTCGTGTTTCGGAGCGTCATCGGGGTTTTTTTAACGGTGGCGTCGGCTGGCATCGGCATCGTGCTGGTCGGCGGCCTGATGGGCCTGAGCCATACGCCCGCGAACGTGGTGCTCGGGTCCCTTCCGGTGATCTTGTTTGCGCTCGGAAGCGCCTACGCGACGCATGTGCTCGTCGAGTATTTTTCGGAGCGTCAGCAGCACTCTGCTCCCGAGGCGGTCGTGGCCACGTTACGCAACGTCGGCCCCTCGGTTCTCGCGGCGGGGCTTATCACGGCGGCGGGTCTGTTTTCGTTTTGCGTGATGGACATCCAGCCGCTGAGGGAGTTCGGCCTGTTCGCAGGGCTCGGGATCCTGATGGCATTGTCCTTGTCGTTGACCTTCGTTCCCGCGATGCTGGTGTTGACGCGGGCGCCGGGGCGTTCCGTCGGTGCTGAAGGCGGCAGGCGCTTCTTGGCTGGATTTGCCGGCGCGATGGCGAAACGAGGCCGCGTTGTGACCGTCGCGTTGGCCGTGCTCGCGATTTTTGGCTGCGTGCTCTCGGCGCGGCTCGAGGCCCGCATGGAGGCCTCCGCGTTCTTTGCGAAAAATAGCCCTCCTGACCAAGCCGAGCGTTTCTTGCGCGAGCGTTTTGGGGGCTCGCAATTCATCCAACTCGCGGTGGATGGAGACATGAACGACGCGGACGTCCTCAGGGAGGTTCAGCGCCTTGCCGATGAGGTCGGCATCCTGCCCCACGTGACTTCGGTCACCCACATTGGCCAAGTGCTCGCACTGTCGAGTGACGCGATGGTCGGCGAGCGACGGATCCCCGCCACGACTGACCAGGTGTTGGCACTTTACCGTTTTCTCGCAGGCCGACCCTCGGTGCGCCAGCTTGTCGCAGAAGAGGTGACGCCTGCCGGAGCCGTCCGTGGTCACGCTGTCATCCTCGTGAAGATCGACACCGATGATCATGCCGCTGTCGGAGTGCTGCTTGCGCAAATCGAACAACTCGCAGCGCACGACGTGGTGCTTTCCTATCGGTTTTTAGGCCGTAATGGCCTGCTTTCGTCGGACGACGAGGTGGCCCGCAAGGCTCGGATCCACGCGGTGGTGACGGCAAGCGTACGTAAAACGCTGCATGACTTCGCTCTGACGGTCCCAGCACGAGAGGCTTTTCTGGCAGCGTTTGCAAAGCCGGGCACTCAGCTGAATGTTCAGGCAGTCGAGGGGCGACTCGTTAAGCTCCTCGTTGGCTCGAGCGACGCGGAGTTGTCTCAAGTGGCCGCTCCCCTGGCGAAGGCCGTGGTCGCCTTCGGTCCGAATCCGACCGAAGACCAGTTGATTTTCGCAATCGCCGAGGCGACCAAACAGGCTGCAGATTCGGACGAAATCGAGGACACGACGGATTCGCTTCGCGGCGTGCTCGAGCAAGCTTGGCGACCCGAGCTCCAAGGCGGCGGTGCGAGGACGTTCCTGCAGACCCTCGAGGTCGTGGTCCCGGAGGGTGAGACCGGCGAGCGGCTGGTGCAGCGCGTTCAGGAGGCGCTGCGCGATCTAAAAAATCCGAGCGCGTTGGTGGCGGCAACCGGCGCCGAGGCCGTGGGTTCGCTCAAGTACACGGTGAGCGGAACCCCGGTTTTGAATCGTGGTCTTTCCATGAGCGTCTTCGCAAACCAATGGAAGAGCCTCCTGCTTTCGTTCGGCCTCGTGCTCCTTATCATGAGCGTTCTTTATCGTTCGCTCACGGCAGGATTGCTCGGTCTTGCGCCGACGGCACTCACGCTGCTCGTGATTTACGGTGCCATGAGCGTCTTGGGGCTCCACCTCGAAGTTGGGACCTCGATGCTAGCGAGCTTGATCATCGGCGCAGGCGTCGATTACGGCGTTCACCTGCTCGCCGGTTGGCGTGCCGAACCGGGCGAGTCTCTCGACGTCGCGGCACAGCGTGCTCTACGCCATTCAGGCGTCGCAAGCTTCAGCAACGCCGTGATGGTAAGCGCGGGATTCTTTGTGCTGACCCTCGGGGAAGCCCGCCCGCTAAAGACGGTGGGTGGCCTGACAGGCGCCGCGATGTTGGTCGCCGCTCTCGCCACGTGCGTGGTCATCCCCGCGCTCGCCCGGCGCCGCCACTATGGCCGCCGCCCGGACGCAGTGCCCCAGGCTGAAACGCCAAGATGAACGCTGTCGCGCGGGATAGTCGCGCTCGGGCGACCTTTCATCTACAGTCCCCTACGCGAGGAAGTTTCGTTGTCAGCGGGTGACCCCAAGCCAGGAGATGTGATCGATAAGCGATACCGGCTCGTTTCCGAGATCGGCCGCGGCGGGCATGGTCTTGTGTTTCATGCGGTTGACCAGGAGCAGTCGCTCGATGTCGCTCTCAAGATTCTGAGTCAGTCGATTTCCGAGGATCCGCAATACACCGTGCGGTTGTGGCGCGAGGCGCAGTCGCTTCAGGCTCTATGGGGGTCCAGTGTCGTCCGAGTTTTCGGTTTCGGTACCGACGAGGAAAACGGCTTCGTCTACATGGCGATGGAGCTGCTCGAGGGTGAAACGCTGGCAGATCATCTCCGTGGACTCGAGGGCTTCGGCGATCGAATGAGTGCGTTTCGCGTCCTGGAGACGCTCGACCCGGTTGCCCGTGCACTTCACGCCGCGCATGCTCGTGGCATCATTCACCGCGACATCAAGCCGTCGAACATCATTCTGCTGCACGCGGAAGCGGGGGGCGGGACGCGTTTGATGGATTTCGGTCTGGCAAAAATCCAGGGCTCGATGGAGCTGACGCAAGCGGGAATGGTGGCGGGCTCGCCGAGCTACATTGCGCCCGAGATATGGCGGGCCCAGCCGTTCGACCACCGCATCGATGTCTATTCGTTCGCCGCGGTGCTCTACCGAGCATTTGCCGGGGTTCCGCCGTTCGTCGGCGAGTCGATGGTGGACATTCTCATGTCCGCTACGATGGGCGAGCGCCCGCTGCTCACGCCGCTTCGCCCCGACTTGCCCCCGGCGATCGATGCCTGGATCCGCAAGGGCCTCGCGATCGAACAGAATGACCGCTACGACTACGTCACCACAATGTGGAATGACCTCATCCGGGTGGTCATGGACGGCAGCGGGCCGAGCGCCGAAAAGGCCCGGCAGAATTTCCAGTTACCCGACTAAGGCCTCAGGGGCAGCCGAGCCTGGCGCCCCCACCGAGTTGCTCTGTGAGCGCGTCGAGGAGCGTTCGGTCCGTGGGTCGAAGCGCGCTCTCGTGTCGAAGCGCGAAGCACAGATGCGGCGTCGCGGGCTCGGGGTCGTTCAAGGTGATGTAGCCCTCCGCGAGACGAATTCGGTTTGCGGGATCGTTCGGATACTCCTCGGCCTGTTTTTCCAGCAATTCTAGGCCATCCTCAGAATTTCCATGCTGCACGAGGGTCCCCGGTGCGAGGACGTACATCGTTCCGAGCATCCGTCGCGCCGCGCCTTCGTGCCAGTGCGGCTCGAGCTTCATGCTGAGGCGGCCCCAGCTCTCCATGTCCCGTACGAGGGCGATCGCGGTGACGCCTTTGAGTTGGGCCAGCCGACCCGCGAGCGAGGCGCGTGCGTAAGCGTATTCTGCGGTATCTGTCTTCCAGGCGCAGATCGCATCGTATGCAGCCTGCCGGTCATCGAGGGTCGCCCGGCGTTCGTCGATGAGCTTTTCGAGTGCGGTGCTCAAGGCGAGCGCGTCACGTCGAGCCACTGGCGCGCGCAGCTCAGGTCGGAGGTGAACCACGTCGAAGCACCCACCGAGTAGGCCCGCTCCGGCGACGAGGAGAGTCAGTTTCCGTAGCGTTGAATGGCCGTCGCAAACACGGCCTCGTCGGCGGTTCTGATCGCCTTGATTCCGACCTTGTCGCAAGCACTCTTTCCTTCGCCGGAGCATAATGAGGCAAGGCTCGTCTTGAACTTCGCACGATCCGCCGTCGGTGTACCAGAGAACGCGACGACCGCCATCGGGGGAAGTTCCTGCGAGCGCCATACGCTCTTTACCGCGCTGCCGCCCTCGAGGTTTGCCAGCTCTCCGAGCTGCGCGTCGTCGATGAGCGCACAGACAGCCTCGTCCCTGAGCACCGCCTTCAAGGTTTGAACCGGTCGATTCGTCTTCACACGTTCGAAGTCCATCAAGGCGAACGCGCCGCCGAAGACCACCCGTTCGAGAAATCGTTTGCTGCCAAAATGGTTGCTGGCAAGCTTTTGCCCCTTGCAGCCCGAGAGGTCTTGCGCGGTCTTCGAGACGAGATGAAATGTGCGCCCGCCGGCCGCTTGAACCTCCGCTACGCCCAGCACCTCGAGGCCGTTCTCTTGGCGCATCCGGAGGAACGCCCCGAGCGAAAAAATGCCGAATTGCGGCGCTTTTTCCTTAATGTACGCCTTCGCGGCTTTGCGTTTCGCCGCGTACTTTCCCTCGACGGCCTCCCAGCCGTTCGCCTTTTTCGCGAGCTCCATCAGACTGTCCACGTACGGTTGCGCCTGCCCTGGGCTACCGATTCCATTTTCCATCACGATGAGAAAATGAACGTTCGGCCCCGCCTGGGCCAGCGCCGCCGTAAAAAGCCCGGCGAGCGCGCCGACGGCACCGAGAAAATGGCGAAAGAAAGGCGAGCGGCGGTTGGGGTTGCGAGCGGTCACGTGGGAGCCTCCATGAATGGACGTTGCCGAGTTCAGCATTCACCCATGCCAGCACAAACTCGACGGGTCAACTCGGGGGCACGATCGCGCAACAGCCCTGCGCGAGTGATGAGTTGGACCTCGTCGCGCGTTCAGCACTTAGTGTGTTGGCATCATTGCACGCATGACGAAGGCGTCTTCGAGCAAGCGATCGTGAAACAGCTAGCAACATCTTTGGATTGCGCCTCGCACGCATTCTCCGTGGCCTTGGAGCCCCCGCTCGACGAGGTACACTCGGCTGCCGTAGGCGTCTCGTAGTGGTCAACGATGCACGAAACGAAAGCGTCGTACTTCGTGCGGCAGCCGATGTTCGTCGACAAAGTCTCGGCCTCCGCGCTCGCGCTCTTGCACTCGGCGATCTCTGCGTCGGTCTTTCCGCACGCCTTCCCGTTGTCGTCGCAGGCTTCATTGATGTTGGAAACCCCGCTGCATGCGGCCAGGGCGAAGGGGACTGCCAGGAGGCCGGTGAGCCCCAAGGATGCGAAGTGTTTTGCGAAAACCATGCGAGCATGCTGCCACGGCCGCGGCCCCGCGGCCAACACGAGCAAGCACGAGCTTGGCATCGAGACGATGGCGCACCTGACGTGTGTGGGGGCTTTGCAGACTCCGTTGGCGGCGACGCTTGAGAAGCGACGACGTGCTCGCAGGGTATTGTATCGATGCGTCGTCGACGTTGGCCCGTTGACGCTTCGAGCGAGTCGTCATTAGTGGTTAGGCGTGTTTTGTCATAGCGCCTTTACGTCTCGGTTCTTAGCTGTCGCCGCGTCCGCGTTTGCGTGCTTGCTTGCCGGTTGCGCAGGGACGGATATCGACTCTACGAGTGAGGACGTCATCGGCGGAACGCCGGATGACGGGGACGCGGCAGTCTTCGCGATCGTGCAGTCCTCCTCGGCGACGCGGAGCCTCTGCAGCGCCACGCTCGTCGCCCCCCACATCCTGATCTCGGCCGCCCACTGCTTCGTCCCGGACAAGGAAGGCGACCATCGGATAAATTGGATCGTAAAAGGAGACAGCGCAGATTCCCCTTGGCCGTGGAACTCGGGCTCCACCGCCACCGAGAATCTCCACCCGCATCCTGCGTACTACGACCACATCGTTGGCAACGACATCGCAGTCGTGGTGCTGGAGAGCCGCCAATCCACGACGCCGATTCTTCTCAATCGCCAGCCTCTGACGGACGCGGATCTCGGTTCTCCCGTGCGATTTGTTGGCTTCGGACGAACCAACGTCGACGACCCGAAGTCGATTGACGAGAAGAATCAAGTCAGCTTGGAGATGGTCGGTGTCAAGCCCGACAGGTTCTCCTGCAATACGCCAGCGGGGCAGCCCGAAGCACATACGTGCTTTGGTGACTCGGGTGGCCCTGGCCTCATGACCAAGGATGGCGTCGAGTACGTCGCGGGGGTCATCTCCTATGGAGGCGCCAACTGCACCGGCGCGAACACCTCGACGCGCGTCGACCAGTTTACGTCGTTCGTCGATCCCTACATCGTCAAGTACGACCCCGACTACGCCGCGGCGCACGGCATCACCGCGCCCTGACCTTCGCCTCGACTCCCACCGCAACAACTCGACCCTACGAAGACAACGACGACTTCTTCGCATCGACGTCCGAACGGTTGCACAAGCGTCCTCGAGCTCGAACCTTCACATCGATGCGAACGCAACTCATCCCCCTCCTCGGTGTCGGCCGCGCCTCTACCTGACTCCAGCGCGCCTCGCCACGTTGAAGGCAGCGGGAAAGAAATGAACCGCGCGTACTCTTCGACAAAACCCTGACGCTCGGCTTTCAGTTGCCTCGCACGTTCACCCCGAATCCAAACGAGATCCCATCCCGATGCGAACCCCCTTACGACTCTTGAGCGTTCTTGCCTTTCTCGGTCCCCTCGCCTGCGGAAGCAGCACCGAAACGGGGAGCACCGGCGCGACGGGTGGCGGAGGCGGATCGACGTCCTCGACGAGCAGTGGCGCAGGCGGCAGCCTCAGCGCCGCGGACCGTTGCCAAGCGGTGAAGGACTCGGTCGACCAGTCGGGCTTCGGAGACATCGTCAAGGTGAGCTGCGATGCCACGTACGCGAGCATTGCCGCGGACACCTACCCGGCCCACGTGAAAATGACCGGAATTACCGGCACGAACGACCAAGTCCCGGTGCCTGCTCCCGGCTACACGTCGCCGGTGACGCTCGCACCCAAGCTCGCGGCCACCCCCACCTCGATCGACGCTGCGTTGGCGGTCGCGGTCAACGGGGTCCCTATCTACGACTACAGCTCTCAAGGAGCGCTCGGCCTCGACAGCTACGATCCGAAGTTCGACACGAAGCTCACGGGTGAGCTCGACCAGTGCAACGGACACTCCGGACGCGGGGACGACTATCACTATCACGCCGCCCCGACGTGCATGATCGAAGCGATGAAGAACAAAGGCCCAAAGGCTATCTTGGGGTGGGCGTTCGATGGCTACCCTATCTACGGAAACCAGAACCCAGACGGCACCGCGATCGCCGGCGGAGCACTCGACGTGTGCAACGGCCAGAAGGACGAGACCTTCGGCCTTCGCTACCATACGTCCGATACCCATCCGTACATTCTTCAATGTCTGAGTGGTGAGTTCGATCTCGCAAAGGCCCCGAGGGTCCCGCCCATGGACAAGCAAGGCGGCGGCGGCAAGCCGGCCGGCGAGAAGGCCCCCGGCGGCGTCACCAACCTAAAGCTCGTCGAGGCGGCAAACGGCGAGCGCACGATGACCTACGATCACCAGGGAAAAACCTACTCGATCGCCTACAAGCCCAGCGCAACCCAAGGCTGTTGGGACGTAACCGAGCAGTCGTATACGACCAAGGGCGTTGTCGTTAAGACCACTTACTGCCGAAAACCGTTTTGAGCGCTACCACGCGAACTCGCCGAACGAGCCAGAGCGCGAGCGTGAACTTCGGCAGCCTCGCGCTGGTCATTGCGCTCGTCATTGCGAGCGAGCGCGCCGATGCCCACGCGCCGAACGTCAACACCTCACGGGTGAGCCTTCGAGACGAACACGTCGAGGTGGTGGCCGAGTGGGATCTCTTCCTGCTGACCCAAAGCTCCCCCACGGAACTTGCGACAGCGGACGAAGATACGCTCACTCGTAATTACCGCGCGCTCGTGGAGTTCATCGAGGCGGAGACCACGCTCACGCTCGATGGTTCACCCGTGCCTCTCGAGGTGCGGGGCTTTCCTTCGCCACCCGAGCTCCGCGCCCTCGCGGCGTCGCTTTCGGCTGTGCACGAGGAGCACGGCCCACTCGTCCGCATCCGCCTCGAAGCGCCTCTGAAGGTCACGAGCGGCAAGGCGGTCACGCTTGCTTCGCCCGCGAAGCTCGGCCCCGTAAACACGTCCTTCGTGCAGCCCGTCAATCGCTACGTAGAGGGCGGTGCGCCTGCGGCCTTCGACGTGCTTTACGTCGCACCCACGGAGCATGCGACCGCAAAAACCGCGAGCGCACCCACTTCGGCGCACGACGGGGGACCTCCCCCACTCGTCCTCTTTGCCGCGGGGCTCGCCATCGGCGCCGCCTCCGCAATCGCGTTTAAAAACCGTAGCTCGTCCAAGGAAGCTAAATGAAAACCTGCAGTTTCATCATCACTCTCGCACTCGGCCTCGCCGCATGCGCGTCGTCCGATACGTCAATCGATACCACCTCTCTGAGCTCGGCTACGAGCGACAGCCTCGCGCTCACGAGCCCGGAATTCATGAACGCCGAGGAGATGCCGGCGAACGCGAGCTGCGACGGTGCCGGCATAAGTCTTCACGCTGCGTGAGCCTTGGTAGAAAGATTCCTCGTTGTCGAGTGTCCTCTGCAGTGGAGCGCACTCGACACGCG
>CANMZR010000086.1 GCA_947502375.1 Polyangiaceae bacterium | reverse complement strand
CACGGCCTCCGTACCCTGTTGAAACGCGGCGATACGCGCGCGCTCGAGTTGCTCGGCAACGCACCGACGAACGCGCTCGTCGCCCGCGGTGAGCTCTCGCACCGCACCGCCAACCTCGGAGACACCCTCACCCTTCGCGCGATTCTCGAGAACCAAGGCAGGACGCCCGTCTCGGCGCTCGTCGAGGCTCGCGTGCACTTCGCACGTCCGAGCGGCAAGGCGTCGGTGAAGCCGTTTCGCGTCGGTCGTGTGACCGTGGCACCAGGCGCGTCCGCGACGCTCGAGAAAATGCTACCGCTCGTGCATCGGAGCATTCGGAAGCTCCACCCCGGGGCACACGTCGTCGAGCTTCAAGTCAACGGCACACGCTCACCGATGGGCGTCTTCGTACTCGCGCTCTAACGCCACGGAGGCGCGCTCCCACGCGAGCAGCGCGCGCCATCGAAACGGAAGAATCCAGCAGGGAGCGGGTCAACTCAACCACGCTTCTTGGCGCGCTTCTTCAACGACAAGTGGAGCGTAAACTCCGCTACCGGCTCGCTTTCGCTCTTCGAAGGAACCGTCGCCACCACCTTCACCGGCAGGGTGTGCCGCTCACCCGTTTCGATCGCCTTCTTCACGAGCGCCTCCACCGCACGGCCCTCCTCGCAGATGAAGTGCACGTCGCCTTCGGCACGCTTCAAAAATTTCGCGTGAAACTCACCGAAGATGAGCGAGACGTCCTCGCCCGCGTCCTCGATGAGCTTCATCGCGATGATGCCACCCGCGCAGTCCGCGCCGATCGCGAGCACGCCGAAATACATCGAATGCAGATGGTTCTGCGTCATTCGATTCAGCGGGATCCGCACCTCCGCACGCTCGCTCGTCAAAGCGAGAACCTTAGGGCTGGCGAGGAACAGCATCGGGATCTTCGCAAACCCGAAGAGCCGCAGAATCGCAGTCTCGCGCATGCCTTCGGGCAGCACTTTCACCAAGTTGCGGGGATTGAACATCGCCATGCGGCTCCTCGTAGCTCAAGTCCTGCGGGGAGTCGCGCACAGCAAGGAGAAGCAACGCTGTGGCCGAGGCACCGCGCGTAGTTTAGGGCGCCGCGGAAAGCTTCGCGCACGCGTCATCCGTGCCGCACGGATACTGGAGCCGCAGGTAACCGTTCAATGCGAAGTCGCCCGCCGCGAGCGCGAGCGTCTTGCCATTGGGCCAGCGGACCTCGAGAGAAACCTGCGAGGACGTATCCTTGCAGCCCGCGTCGCCAAGACCGAAGAGCAGCGCTCGGCCATCGGCGGAGCTGTACGTACCGCGGCTCGATTTGACCTCACGTACCATCGGCTTTCCATCGACCTTGATCGTCACGCGCGCGCCAATCGCGTCGCGATTGACCTCCTTGCCGTCGCCTCGGAGGCGCACGCCAAGCCAGCCGTTCGCGGCCCCGAGCGTGTTCTCGAACAGGAAGTTTGCGCGTCCCCCGCCACCGTTGTCTCGCCCGCCGACGAGCAGGTCGAGATCGCCGTCGAGGTCGATGTCGGCCCACGACAGGTTCTGCCCCGATTTGACGCGGGTGCTCATCTCCGTGGGATCGTTGATGCCACTTGCCTTGCCGACGCTCGTGAACTGCCCCGTCGCCTGCTGATGAAAGAGCCCGAACCACGCTTTCTGATCGTATGCCGGGTAATTGGGCTCGTACTTTTTGTCACGGGTGACCGAGAGATCGACCCGCCCGTCGTTGTCGAAGTCAACGGCGGCCGCATCGATGTCGCCTTCATTGAACGGCAAGCCACGTTCTTGAAATTCGTTCTTGAAGGCGTAGCCCGAAGCCGCCCCAAGGTTGATGAGCAGCTGCGAAGGATCGCTCCATTTCCGAGAGAAATCGCTGTCAACCGGGTGCGAGATCGCCGCAAGCCAGATGTCCATGTGACCATCGCCGTTCACATCTTGGCAATCGATGCCGAAGCCGTTCGAGCCGACGTAGGTACCAGGGGCGCCAGGTTGAACGTCCTGGCCAAGGCCGGTGCTGGCAAGGTCGTAGTTGCCGGTCGCGAGCGCGTTGAAGCCGTGCAACATGGCCACGTTCGTGAACGAGCCGGCGCCGTTGTTCTCCCAGAGGATCTTCCAGCCGAGCTTGACCGAGACGCCGTACGTCGAGACGAAAATGTCCTGGTCGCCGTCGTCGTCGTAGTCGCACGCGACGACACCGTTGGTCGGCTGCGCCGGACTCCCGAGCAGGTTGCCCGACATGTTGGTGAACGTGCCGTCCCCAACGCCGAAGAAGAGCTGGTCCTTGACCGCGCTGATGCTGCTGCCGTTGCCCGAGTAGAGGTCGAGCACTCCATCGTTGTTCACGTCCACGAACACGGCGTTCGCCGAGCCCGCCGCGATCTCGATGCCCGCGCTCGCTTTGCGGGTGAAGCGGCCTTTGCCATCGTTCAGCCACAAGGACGAGGTCTCCCCGCTTAGCGCGATGTCGAGGCCGGCAAAGCAATCCTGATCCCCGTCGTTGTCGACGTCGCCGAAGGTGAAGTACGCGGCCTGAACCGCGCGCAAACCCGAGTCGTCGGACACATCCGAGAACGTCTTGTCGCCGTTGTTTCGGAACACGAGGTGCTCGAACGGCACACCCTTCTGTGGATTCGGAAACAGGCTATGGGCCACCACATCGTCGTAGCCGTCACCGTCGATGTCCGCAAAAGCCAGCCGACTGTGGTCGTTTATCGGGATCGGCATCGCGGGCACGGGCACGAAGTTGTCTTTCTGGATCCCGGAGGGCGCCGAGATGTCCGTAAAGAACCCTTCGACCGGTAGGGTCAGCGTGACGGGCTCACACGCGATCGGTGTGTCGCCCGCGGGCTCGGGCGCGCTCGCAACATCAAGCCCACTGCATGCGGACAAGCCAAGCAGCCCGAGGAGCGACGACGCCAACGGGGGAAGAGCCGAGCCGCACGCGCGCTTTAAAAAAACACCAAACTCCATGCTTGCACTCGTCGCATTGTGCGCCGCCGGGAACAAGCCCCTCACCTGCCGGCGTGACGCAGCACGACACCGGCGAGCCTCTCGTACTCTTCGGGCCGGTTGTAGAGCTGCGCCGAGACCCGCGCGTGCCAGCGCCCATCGAACGCAAGGATCGGCACCTCGATGCGCTCGCGTGCGTAGAGCGTCTTCTGAAAGTCGAGCGGCGTCGCGAACCGCTGGGCGAGCTCGTGCGGCAGCCGGACCGTAGCCATGAAGCCGAGCATCGTGTGCTCAGGTGGGGATACGGGCTCGACCTGCCATCGCTCGCATAAGAGATCGTGGGCCCAAGCCGCGAGCGCCCGGTTGTGCGCGCGCACGTTTTCCCAGCCGAATCGCTCGAAAAACTCGATCGCCTGCCCGCTCACCGACCACGCCGCCACATCGCGCGTGCCTTGCCAATCGAACTCCTTTACGAAGCCTTCGCCGAGAAAATGGCTGACTGCCAGCGGGTGGATGTCGCCGCGACGTTCGGGCGCGACCCACAGCACCGCCGCGCCTTTGGGTGCGCAACACCACTTGTGGAGGTTGCCCGTCCAATACGTGCAACCGATGGCGTCGACATCGACGTCCAGCATACCGGGCGCGTGTGCACCATCGACGAGCAGCTCGATGCCGCGAGCCCGACACTCGGCCGCGAGCGTTTCAACGGGAAAGATAAGCGCGGTCGGACTCGTCACCTGATCGACGACGACGAGGCGCGTGCGCGCGGTCATACGCGAGGTCAGCGCACGGACGACCTCCAAAGGCTCGCGGATCGGCAACGGCACGGGCACCTCGACGTAGGTCGCGCCCGTCTGCCGCGCGCGGTAGCTCATCGCGTTGCGGACGGCGTTGTAGACGTGGGAGGTCGTCAAGAGCTCGTCACCTTGGGCGAAGTCGAGCGAACGCAGCACGGCGTTCACGCCTTCGGTCGCGTTGGTCACGAATCCCAAAGCGTCGGGCTCGATTCCGAGAAACGTGGCCACCCGCGTACGGGCCGGCGTCAGGAGCTCACCGAGACGCCGATCGATGAACTCGACAGGCTCCGCCTCGATGCGCTCTTGAAGGGCGACGAACGCCGTGCGGAGCGCACGAGGGACCGCGCCGAAGCTGCCGTGGTTGAGGAACGTCACTGCTGGGTCGAGCAGCCAAAGACTCGCGAGGTCTTCGGCGAGCGGGGCGGGTGGCGATGAGCCGGCAGCAGCGAGCATTCACTCACGTTAGCGGGAGATGGCAGCGGGCGTCACCACGAGCTATAGCGCCGCGCAATGGACCTCATCGAAAGCCTCGAATGGCGCTACGCGACGAAGAAAATGGACCCGACGAAAACGGTGCCTCGAGCCAAACTCGAGCGCATCCTCGAGGCCACGCGCCTCGCGCCGACGTCGAGCGGACTTCAACCTTTCGAGCTCATCGTCGTCTCTAGCCCGGAGGTGCGCGCCAAGCTCAAGGTGGCCGCAAACGGCCAGAGCCAAATCACGGACGCATCGCACGTGCTCGTCTTCGCCGCGTGGGATACCTACACCGCCGAGCGCATCAACGCGGCCTTCGACCTGGTCAACGAAACGCGCGGCGCGACGAGCGAAAGCGGCGAGAAATACCGCAAGTTCCTCCTCGCGACCTACCCCGCCCGCGACGCCGAAGTGAACTTCATCCATGCGGCGAAGCAGGCGTACCTGGCGCTCGGCGTGGCGCTCGTCGCGGCAGCCACCGAAGAGGTCGACAGCACGCCGATGGAGGGCTTCGACCCGCCGGCCGTCGACGAGCTCCTCGGCCTTCGAGCACGCGGCCTGCGCAGCGCCGCCCTCATGGCCGTCGGCTACCGCGACGCCGCGAACGACTGGCTCGTGAACCTAAAGAAGGTGCGTCGCTCGCACGCCACGTTCATCACCGAAGTTACGTGAATCGCGCGTGCCCGAACCTCGGGTTCACTGCGTGATGATCACGAGCAACTTGATACGCGGACGGCCGACCGCATCGTGAGCGGCGGCTGCCGCGACTCCGACGGCGCGCGACTCGGGGGAGCTGAGTGCACCCCCGGTGTCGAGCTCAGCTCCTCGAAAGAGCACCTGGCCCACGAGTCGAATGCCTCGCACCGAAGGCTCCGTTCGAAGCCGCCTCGAGGCCTCCTCGGCGATCGCCGCGAGCGACCGCCCCGGCTCGACTTCATCGAGACCATCAACCCGCTCTCGGGCGAGCTCCGCGAGGAGCGGTTGCGGCGCAAGCGGCGCGAGACCGAGCGTTATTCGGGCAGCAGCGATCGCCTCCCATGCGCCACGAAGAGCCTCCTCGGGCGTGTCGAGATGGGCCGGCCGCGCGAACACCTGCGTGACCGTCAGCGCCTCGCGCTCGCCGTGGAGGCCACCTCGGACGACACCGATCCCCACCTCGCTCACGGTCGTCGCCACGATGTTCGCGTAGTGCCCAGGGCTCTCGAGCAGGTTGTCCTCGGCGCGCTCGACGTCACCGGCAATCGCAAGATTTTCGCGCAGTTCATAAGCGAGAAACCCCGCGCGGTGCAGCCGGTCCTCGAGCACCCCGGTGGTCGGCGACTCGTGGGCGAAAAAGTCGCCGACGAGCATGTCGAGCGAGTGCGCGCGCGCCACGTCGGCGAGGCGGGAATTCCAAGCAAGTGGCGTGAGGCCGCGCGTCGTTCGGTCCCGATTCAGCCGCGTGAACATTTGCGCTTCGAGGGCGACGATGTCCGCCGTCGGAACGAAACGCGGCGTCCAGTCGCCGAACGCCGAGGCCTTGGGTGCGCACGAGGACACCAAAAGCGCGAGAACCACCCGCGCAAGAAGGCACCAAGACGGCGCGTTTCCTTCAGTCACCGTAGTTGCCGTTGACGCTCTCCGCCACATTGCACTAACCATGCGGCATCGTGCGCGGCATTCGCTGCGCGCCCAACCGATACGAGGAAAGTCCCATGCCCAAAGCCCCAGTGCGAGTTGCAGTGACCGGCGCCGCCGGACAAATTGGCTACGCGTTGCTCTACCGCATCGCCAGCGGAGAGATGCTTGGAAAGGACCAACCGGTCATCCTCCAATTGCTGGAGTTGCCGATGGACAAGGCCCAAGCCGCGCTCAAAGGCGTGATGATGGAGCTCGAAGACTGCGCATTTCCGCTGCTCGCGGGCATGGTCGGCACCTCCGACCCGAACGTCGCCTTCAAAGACGCGCAGCAAGCGATCCTCGTTGGCGCGAGGCCGCGCGGCCCGGGCATGGAGCGCAAAGACTTGCTGCTCGAGAACGCGAAGATCTTCACCGAGCAAGGACGGGCCATCGACGAAGCGGCCGCCCGCGACATCAAGGTTCTCGTCGTTGGCAACCCCGCCAACACGAACGCCCTCATCGCGATGAACACCGCGAAGAGCCTGCCGCGCACCGCCTTCACCTCGATGATGCGCCTCGATCACAACCGCGCCATCTCGCAGCTCGCGGCGCGTAGCGGAGCCGCGGTCAGCGACGTCCGTGGCATGGTCGTTTGGGGCAACCACTCGCCGACGATGTACCCCGACCTGCGCTTCACGACGATCGCCGGCAAGGCCGCCTCGACCCTCGTCG
Source organism: Polyangiaceae bacterium (assembly GCA_947502375.1). Classification (GTDB taxonomy): domain Bacteria; phylum Myxococcota_A; class Polyangia; order Polyangiales; family Polyangiaceae; genus SYFR01. The sequence goes on along the minus strand of CANMZR010000086.1, from coordinate 7,395 downwards.
ACGAAGGCTGGTACAAGAGCGAGTACATCCCGAAGGTCGGCAAGCGCGGCGCCGCGATCATCGAAGCGCGCGGGGTCTCCTCGGCAGCGTCGGCCGCCAATGCAGCCATCGATCACATGCGCGACTGGAACGCCGGCACGAACGGCGAGTGGGTCACGATGGGGGTCGTCTCCGATGGCGCCTACGACGTCCCGGAAGGGATGATTTTCGGGCTGCCGTGCATCTGCGCGGACGGTGGTTACAAGGTCGTCAAGGGCCTCGAGATCGACGCCTTCTCGCGCGAGCGGATGGCCATCACCCTGAACGAGCTCACCGAAGAACGCGAAGGCGTCCAACACCTCTTCGCCTGAGCGCTCGCCTAAGCGCTCGCCTGAGCGTTCGCCTGACGCCGGGCGGTTCTCTTTGCTCATCGTGCCAAGAATAGAACATGTTACATTCTTGGCACGATGACCCGAACTTACGTCACGTTGCCCACCCCCGCGGTTCCTCGTGAACAACACGGCAACGTGGTCTTCGGAACCCTCGGCCATCTTGGCTCGCCATTCTTTTACCTCGTCCTCCTAGCGGCAGTTGGGGTCTCGATGTGGAGCGCCATCTGGACCTTCTTCGCCGTGTCGGTCGTGTTCATCCCGCTCACGCTGCTCGGTGAAAAATACGGGGCGTCGCTCGACCTTCCGAAGGCCACCGCACGTGAGGTCTTCGACGGCCTCTTCATGGTGTTCGTCAAGGGCGTGCTCGTGGCCGGCACCTTCATCACCGGGGCATGGTGGCTTTTACGGCACGTGCCGCTGCACGCGACGGTCAGCCACAGCTGGTGGCTCATCGGCATCGCCACGGTCGGGACCGACTTTGGCTATTACGTCATCCACCGGCTCTTGAGCCACAGCCGAGGCTCGAACCCCATCGGCCGGTTCTACCGCCTGAAGCACGCCGCGCATCACTCCGTGACGGAGCTCGACTTCTTCCGCGGCAACCAGTCATCGTGGGTCGACACGTCGTTCAGCCAATTCCAACCATCGGTGGTCGTGCTCTCGTACTTCCTTGGGATGGACCTCGCCGCGACGTGGGTCGCCTATGGGCTGGTCCTCTTGCTCCAGGCGACCGACCACACGAGCGTCACCTACAACATCGGTTGGCTGCGCTACGTGTTCATGGACAACCACGCGCACAAGCTCCACCACTGCAAGCGCGGCAATCTGATCAATCACGCGGCGGCATTTTCGGTATTCGACCGGCTCTTCGGCACCTACTACGAAGACTGGGCCCTCTCGTCGAACTACCTGCACCATCACAAGATCGCGCTGCCAATCAAGCCGCTCGAGCCGCCCGCACGCAAACGCACCGTCGGCTCCTCGAGCATCACCGGGGCCCCATCGCCTACGCGCTGATCACCGGAGCCTCGAGCGGCATTGGGGTCGAGTTCGCTAGGCAGCTCGCCGCGAAGGGCCATTCGCTCGTCCTCGTTGCGCGGCGCCGAGAACGCCTGGAGGCCCTGGCCGCCGAGCTCACCCGCGACCACGGCGTTGCGGTCCTCGTGCTCGCGCAGGATCTCGCGGCTCCGAACGCGGCCCTGACGGTCCTCGACGCGGTGACCCAAAAAGGCCTCGCCGTCGGCGTGCTTATCAACAACGCCGGCTACGGAATGCAGGGGAAATTCCTCGAGATGAGCATGCCCGAGGTCGAGCGCATGGTGCAGCTCAACGTGACGGCGCTGACCCACCTGACGCAACTCTTCGCCCGCGAGATGGCCCGAGCCGGTGGCGGGTACATTCTGAATGTCGCGTCGGCGGCGGCGTTCCTTCCTTCGCCTTTCGTCGGCGCATACGCTGCAACGAAAGCTTACGTCCTGAGCTTCAGCGAGGCGCTTCGCTTCGAGCTTCGCGGCACCGGCGTCAGCCTGACGACCCTCTACCCTGGCATCACGACGACCGAGTTCAACGAAGTCGCGCACGCGAAAACGCCAGCTGTGATGAACCTCTCGATCCTCTCGGCGAACGCCGTCGCGCGCGCGGGCCTACGCGCCATGTTCGCAAGGAAGCGCGCCATGATTCCCGGCTTCATCAACAAGGTGAACGCATTTTTCTGCACGGTCCTGCCACGCGGCTTGATCGTCTACGTCACGGGAAAAATCCTCGGCCGCGCGAACGGCTGGTAGAGACTCAGACGAGAGGTTGCTCCGCGAGGAAGCCCTCGATCACCGGAAAAATCTCGGTCGCAACGTGTTTGCCAAACGCGAGATCACCGTGGCCGTAATCTTCGGCGTGCCCGTACGCGCGACCGAAAGGCACGAAGCGTTTGGGCGTCTCCGGACGCTCGGCCGCCCATGCATCGAAGGCGCGCCGCACCGAACGCACGGGTGCAAGGTTGTCTACGCTCCCCGCGATAAAGAGCGCCGGCACCGTGACGGTGGCGAGCCCCGCGAGGGTCGAGACGCCACCGACGCGCGCCTCCCCTACCGCGGAAAACGCGGCAAAATCAGCATTGAGCGCCGCCGGGATGTCCTCCACGAGGTTGACGAGCGCGCTTCGCGTAAGACCGGGCGGGACGTTCCTGGGGTTCACCGTCACCCCGTGAAACGGCGTTCGGAACCACTCGGAGGCGAAGGCGAACAGGCGCGCCGCGAGTCGCAACGGCGCACCGGGAACGAGCGCCCGCGGGAGACGTCGCAGCCAGCGGCGCAGCGGACGTGCAACGCCGACGATGCCCGGTGAGCCGCAGACGACCACACGCCGGAGCCAAGCCTCGGGAACGGCGCGACCGAGTGCACCATAGAGGAGCATGCCGCCCATCGAAAAGCCGAGGTAGTCGATCGACGCGGCGCCCGTCCGCTCGCGAACCGCCGCGATCGCCACCGGAAGGTCGTGCAGCACCATCGACTCGAACCTGACCGCGCGGCGAGCTGCGCCCCGTGTCGGGCGTCCGCTCCGCAAGGTGAGGAGCCACACGTCGTGGCCCCTCGCTTGGAGATGACGTGCAAGCGAAAACTCAGGGTCGAGGTCGTTGTTGCGGTGGTTCGCGCCGAGGCCGTGGACGAGCAGCACGGGCGCACGCTCGGAGGCAAGCGGCGCGGTCGGTAGCCCAATCCGCCGAAGGACAATGGTCGCGCCATCCGGGGTCACGAGCTCCTCGGTCGAGGCGTAGGGCATCGTCACGAGAAGACGCCGCGTCCAATAGCGGAGGTGAGCCCACGTCGCGAGGGCGACGAGCGACAGAACGAGGACCATCACGAGGGCGCACGCGACATTCACGGGGCGGGAACGTACACCAACGCGCGAGGTTGCGACTCGCAAGCCCCGGGGCTTTCGCCTTGAGGCTCGACCTGATACGCCTTCCTGCAATCGATGGATACGACTCGCGACACCCCCTCGCATGTCGGCACGCTCGTGACCGACGCGTCGCTCGTCATCCCCGGCGCCTCGCGCTGTCGGGTCTATCCATCGCCGACCTCGAGGTCCGCGTGAACCTCGAAGACGCCATCAGCAGTCTCTCGGGCGCCACCTGAACGCGCCACGCGGCGACGAGCAGGACGAGCGAGTGTAACCTTGGCCAGCCCTCGTTCGAATGCGCGGACGAAGCTCACCCTCGCGCAGTATGCTGTGCGTGCCCACACGGAAGCTCGACCATGAAGACGCTTGGCGATCAGCTATCGAACTACGCGAACTACCACCGCGACCGGCGGAACATCGCCACGCATTTTGTCGGGATACCGATGATCTTCGTCGCGGTGGTGGTGCTCCTTTCCCGCCCCGCGCTCGCCCTTCCAGGTGGCGTCGCGCTCTCGCCGGCGTTGCTCGCCTCAGGCGGCGCCGTCGTGTTCTATTGCGCCCTCGACGCACGCTTCGGCGTGACGATGACGGCCCTCACTGGGCTCGCGCTATGGGCAGGGGCGTCTACCTCGAAGCTCGCGACCGGTACCTGGCTCGCCGTGGGACTAGGACTGTTCGTCGTGGGCTGGCTCATCCAGTTCGTCGGTCACGCGTTCGAGGGGAAAAAGCCTGCATTCGTGGATGATTTGATAGGCCTGCTCGTCGGCCCGCTCTTCGTCGTCGCGGAGGTCGCCTTCGCGCTCGGCCTGCGCCCGGACGTGCGTGACGAGGTGCTCCACCGAGCCGGTCCCACACGCAACCGAAAGCCCGAAACACGCGCGCTGGACAACGCATGAAGCGCCTTACGCATCGCCACGCAGGCCGCCTCCTCGCCGCACTCGCCGCGACCTTCATCCTCGGCGCGACGTCGCCCGCCCGAGCCGAGCCCGCCCCGGAGCCGGCGCCTTTCAAGGTCAGTGGCTACGCCGAGGCGTTCTACCAATGGAACCTCGGCGCCCCGTCGAACGGCATCACCAATGCACGCGGCTTCGACAATCGGCACAACGCGTTCACGCTCTCGAACGTGGTGCTCGGCGCACAGTGGGACGCGAAAAACGTCGTAGGCGAGCTGACTCTTCAGGTCGGCCACACGCCGTCGACCTACTACCTCGATGAGCCTAACCTCGCGGGCACGAACGCCGCGAACGCGAGTGGCAGCGAGCTGTGGAAGTACGTCCAGCAAGCGTTTGCGGGCTACCGGTTTGGCGTGGGCCGCGGCCTCACGGTCACCGCAGGGCTCCAACTTGTGCCCGGACCCGAGGCGATGGCCGTGCGCGACAACTGGAATTGGTCACGCTCGAACCTGTTTTTTGCCTTGCCGTTCTACCACTCGGGTGCGCGCGCGGCGTACCCACTCTCGAAGGCATGGACCCTTACGCTCGGCGTATGGAACGGCTGGAACTCGGTGGTCGACAACAACGCCGAGAAATCGGTATCGGCCCAATTCGATTACGCGCGCGGCTCGGTCACTGCCGCCGTGATGTACTTCGGAGGCGTCGAGCGAGCGTCGAATGCCCCCGAGGGGCGAGCGTTCCGCCACCTCTTCGACGGTTACGTCAACTGGAGCCCGACGCGTCGATTCTCGATGCTCGCGCACGCGAACGGCGGGGCCGAGCCCAACCGCTTCGGTGTCAGCCGATGGGGTGCCGGCGCGCTCTACGCCCGCCTCGTGGTCACCCCGACGCTCTCCCTCGCGGTGCGCGGGGACGCCCTCTACGAACGCCGCGCCGAGAGCGGTCAGGGGCGTGCCGCGCCGATTTTTTTCGCGGTGCCGTGGGTCTCCTCCCGAACCGCGACCATCGACTTTCACCCACAGCCGCTCGTCTCCTTCCGGCTCGAGTACCGTCGCGACGACGCAGGCGGCAACCTCTACTTCGGGGGTGACGTCACCGGCGACGGGGTCACCTCGCCCTACATTACGAATCGGCGCACACAGGACACAATGACCCTCGGCGTCACGGGCGGGTTTTGAGCGTCACCTGCGTTGCATCGCAGCGGCTCGCCTAAGCTTCGGGGCTGCGCTAGCTCGACGCTACAGCGCCAAGGTGCCGCAGCCGAGTAGCACCGTAATCGACGCGAGCTCATCGGCCTTGAGCGCTGCGCAGGCGCTCGGGCACAGCTCGATGGCGGTCGCCATGTCGAGAGCGTCGTACTTCCAGCCGGCCTTCGTGCAGCTCGGGGAATAAGGCACGAGCGACGAGTCGCCGCCGTGGGTGATCTGGATGTTGACCAGCGTGAGCGCGATCTCCCCGTCGATCACTTGCTGCGGGAGATCGTAGCGGCACGGAAGCACATCACCGCGCACCTTGCCGAGCGCCTCGTTGAACGAGGTTGCCACGTCCGAGCCCACCACGAGAATGGCAGCGTCGGTGCCTCCGGCCGCGGCGATGAGGTTCGAGCTCGACTGGTCGATACCGGGCAAGCCGACCACGTAGGTGACCACCGGCGGATCGAACATCGCGCCGGTCGCCGCGAGCTTGGCAACTTCACTGGGATCACTCGGATTGACGCCACCACAGCTCGCCGCCGGACCATCCGGCACGCCGTCGGTGACCAGGAGCACCGCCGACACCGAGCCGGGCTTGGCCTTCGCGAGCGCAATGCCTTCGAGCAAAGCGCCGCCGAGCGCGGGATACATTGGGGTACCGAAACCGTCTGGCTCGGCAGCACCGATCGCCTGCTGGATCGCCACGGCGTTGCCCGGCAGCGGCGCGAAGGACACCGTCGGCTGCTGGTAGGGTTTTGGGTCGCAGACGGGCGTCATATCAGGCGGCCGTGGAAAAAAACCGAGGGCCACGTTGAGTCCAGCGCTCTTCGGATCGTTGACGAAGGCGCCGAGGCCCTTCTCGGCGCTGTCCCATTTTCCGCCAGCCATCGACGAGGATCGATCCATGAGCACGAAGAGGTTGACGGGCTTCTCCACCGCCGTCAGCTCATAGAGCGCGCAGGCGTCGTTGGGGTCGAAGCCGCCCGCGCCCGCGCCGAGCGACAAGCCATCGTCGTTATTTATTTTGGTCGGGGTGCTCGCGCATGCCGCTCCCGCGAACGGAGCCGCGGCCGCGAGCGCCCACGCGAAGAGGAGGAGCGAGCTACGCATCAGAGCAGTTGCCATGCATTCGCCATCCGAGGACTCGCTATCAAAGAACCTGCAGACTGAAGCCGCTCTTGCCGTTGGCGCCATCGTTGGCGAAAGCACCTTCGGTGTTGCTGCCACCCTTGCCACCGACACCGGCTGCGCCCACCTGGCAGCTGTTTTTGCTGTAAGCCTGAGTCGCGTTGCCATAGCCGAAGCACGCGCTCGGACCGCCGCCGCCGCCGCCGCCGGGTCCGCCAGCGCCAGCGTTCGAACCGTTGCCACCAGCGCCGCCGCTGCCGCTGTCGTCGTTGTCGCCGCCGCCGCTGCCGCCGAAGCCGCCGAGCTGACCGGTCGCGCCGTTGCCGCCGAGCCCGCCGTTGCCGCCGCCTGCGGTGGTGATGGTGTTCTCCGCATCGTCGTTGCGGAGAACACCATCACCACCGCCGCCTGCGGTGGTGATGGTGTTCTCCGCAACGACGATGCTGCCGCCGGCCGCGAACACGCCGAAGCTGCCGCCGCCGCCGTGCCCACCAATACCGAGGTTGCCGCCCAGCCCGCCGCAACCACCGCCGCCGCCGCCGCCGCCCTTGTCGGACTTGCAGACGAAGCTGTCGTCTCCGCCGCCGCCGCCGCCGCCGCCGCTGCCGCCCTTGCCGTTCTTGCCGAGCGTGCCATTGCCCCCGGACGCCGGGAGGTAGAGGCCAGCCGCGATCGCCCCGAGCGCCGCGCCCGCGCTGCCGACAACGCCGGCGTCGCCCTTGACCGTAGCGTGGCCGCCGTCGCCGCCGTTGTTGCCACCTCCAAAGCAGCCCACGCCAGCGGCGCCACCGCCGACGCCGACGCCCGCGGTTCCGGGCGACCCGGCCTTGCCATCGCCGCTGTCGTAGCCACCATCGCCACCCATGCCGCCATACTCGGCGGGGACCATGACCGCCCCCAATCCGGCCGCCATCG
>CANMZR010000085.1 GCA_947502375.1 Polyangiaceae bacterium | reverse complement strand
CCATTGGGCTCGAGCGTCCGTGCTTTTGCGGAGTCCGCAAGGTGGGCCAGGAGCACGTCGTCGCGAAGCGCGTTGAGCAGGCGCGCTTCCTCGATTGGAAAGAGCGTCTCGACGCGTCGGTCAAGGTTGCGGCCCATCATGTCCGCGCTGCCAAGGAGCAGGTCCTCGGCTCCCCCATTTCGGAAATAATAGAGGCGGGCGTGCTCGAGAAAGCGCCCGACGATCGACGTGACGCGGATGTTTTCGGACAGGCCCAAAACCTGGGGTCTCAAGCAACAAATACCCCGTATTTGCAGGGAAATCTTCACGCCAGCTTGCGAAGCTTCATAGAGGGCATCGATGATCAGTCGGTCGGTGAGTGCGTTGCACTTGAAGACGATGTGCCCAATCCCCGTCCTCTGGAAGGCCTCGATTTCGCGCGTGATTCGAGCGAGCAGCTGGTCTCGAAGCGCTGCCGGGGCGACGAGAAGCTTGCGGTAATCCCGCTTGCGCGAAATTCCCGTGAGCGCGTTGAACAGGTCCGAGACGTCATCGGCGATGGCGACGTCGCTCGTGAAGAAGCCCACGTCGGTGTAAGAGCGAGCCGTGATCGGGTTGTAGTTGCCGGTCGCCAGGTGGACGTAGCGGCGCAGTCCATCGGCTTCGCGACGCACGATGAGGCACACCTTGGCGTGCGTCTTCAGGCCGAGGACACCGTAGACCACGTGGACTCCGGCACGCTCGAGCGCTTTGGCCCAGGTGATGTTGTTGACCTCGTCGAAGCGAGCCTTCAGCTCGACCAAGACGGCCACCTGTTTGTTGGCGTCCCGGGCCCGCAAAAGGGCCTCGACGATCGGGCTGTTGGGTCCAACGCGGTAGAGCGTCTGTTTGATAGCGAGCACACTCGGATCGCTCGCTGCCGCACGCACGAAATTCACGACCGGCGCGAAGCTGTCGTAGGGGTGGTACAGAAGGATGTTCTTCCGTCGGATGACGGAAAAAATGTTCTCTTCGGTGCTGAGAGATGCGGGAATCGCCGGGGAGAATGACGGAAATTTCAGCTCTGGGCGGTCGAGCTTGGTCAGCTCGGAGAGGTCTCCGAGGCCGATCGAGCCAGGGGTTCGGTAAACCTGGTAGGGCTTCAATCGGAGGTTCTGAACGATCACCTGTTCGATGCTGCGCGGCATCGCCTCGTCGATTTCGAGGCGGACGGTGTTTCCGAATCGGCGTTCGGCGACGTATTCGCTCATCGCGGAGAGGAGGTCCGAGGCCTCGTCTTCCTCGATGTCCATGTCGGCATCGCGCGTGATTCGAAATGGGTGGACCTCGCTGACTTCCACGCCCGGAAACAGGAGATCCAGGTTCGCCGCCACAACTTCTTCGAGCCACACGAAATTGGCGGAGCTGAGTTCGCCGAGCCCGAGGTGGTCTGACGATTCGGTTGGCTGTGGGTCAGGGACGCGCAGGAGGCGCGCCAAATTCGGAGGGACTTTGATGCGAGCGAACCGTTCGCCCTGCGTCGGGTCTTTTACGACCACGGCCAGGTTGATGCTGAGGTTCGAGATGTGGGGGAACGGATGTCCGGGATCGAAGACGATTGGCGTGAGGACTGGGAATACCTCGCGCGTGAAGTAGCCGCGCAGGAGCTGCCGCTGCTGCCCATTGAGCTCGCCATAAGGCAGGACGCGGATGCCGGCATCCCGCAGCTTGGGGCAGAGGTCGTTGTCCCAGCACGCGCACGCCCGAGTGAGAACCGGGTTCAACTCACTGCGGATTGCGGCGAGTTGCTCACTCGGCGTCATCCCGTCGGGCGGTGCTTCGAGCACGCCCGAGGTGAGCTGTCGGCGCAGGCCCGCCACGCGAATCATGAAGAATTCGTCCAGGTTGCTTGCGAAGATCGATAAGAACCGGACGCGCTCGAGGAGCGGAATACTCGCGTCGACGGCCTCCTCGAGGACCCGGTCGTTGAACTTGAGCCAGGAAAGCTCCCGGTTGAAGTAACGAGCGCGGTGGTCGCGCGCGGCCGGATCGGGAGTCCCGACCTCGTAGCCGACCGAAGAAGGCGGTGGCTCCGGGATCAATTCGAGTTTCATTGCGACCGGTCTCGACCCCGTTGGTCGTCCTTGCGTGCGCCGGGCCGCGTCGCCGGCCTGACGCCCAAAAGGCCCCATATTTCAATCAAAAGATGCGCCCGCAGGCTTCGGAAAAACACCGGATGTCCTCGCGGAAAAGGATACGCGAGCCGTGTGTTTCGGGCGAACAAACGCGTGATTCGGAACTCCGGTCAGGTCTGCAAAGCGGTCACCTCGAAGCGGGCGAAAGCCGTCTCATAACAGGCCTCGATGGCTCGCGATTTGGCAGCCGCGTCGCACAGGGGGCTCGCCGCCATTCGCGCTCGAAGCGTTCCCCGCAACAACGCGAGGTCCGCTCGTCCCGAGGGTGTGGCCAGGTAGCAGGCGCGTTCGATGAGCGTGGCCTCGTCGTTCACCGCAAACCGTTCGAGCCCAACCTGGTGGAGCAGGCTCAACGCCACTCGCGCGACATGCGCCTGGCCGATGAGGCTGAGAACGGGCACCCCCATCCAGAGGGCTTCGCAGGTGGTCGTGGTCCCGTGGTAGGGGAACGCGTCGAGGATCACATCGACGGCCGCATGTTCGGCGAGATGTGCGCCGTGGTCGTAGTTCCCGCCGAGCAGCGTGAGGCGCCCCGGTGCAACGCCGTATCGCGCAAACCATTCACGGTATTGGGCGGCCGTCGTGGGGTCTGCCAGGGTCGTGAACTTCATGTGCATCCGCGCGTCGGGAACGCTGCGAAGGAGGCTCGCCCACCGAGCGATCACCGTCTCGGTGATCTTCGCGGTGTTGTTGAACGAACCGAAGGTGAGGTGCCCGTTCGAGAGCGCCGGCGCTCGGGCGACGGGTGGGGCGTCGGCGGGTGGCTCGTAGCAGTGCAAGCCGCCTTCCATGTAAAGAAGCTTTTCACTGTAAAATGCTTCGTTTTCGGGCGGGTCGCACCAAGAGTCGGTCACGCGAAAGCCGACGGCCGCCATGCCGCTCGTATCCGGATACCCAAGATAGGTCAGCTGGACCGGTGCTGGCTCGTGGGCGAACGCGAGCAGCCGGTTGCCGGCGGTGTGTCCGGCGAGGTCGACGAGCACGTCGATGCTGTCGGCTCGGATGCGGTCGGCGAGCGCATCGTCTCCGAGTGCAAAGACGTTGCACGACGAGTCGCATGCCGCGCGAAGGCGGGCGGTCGTCGCGTCTTCGACTTGCACGTTTGCATAGGCGTAAACTTCAAAACGGCTACGGTCGTGGCCGCGCAGCAACGGAGCGATAAAAAACGCCACCGCGTGGCTCTTGAAATCAGGTGAAACATAGCCAATTCGTAGCTTTTTGCCGCGCGTTCTGGCCTGGTGGGGTTTTATCGCGATCAGGCCGCCGGTCCGAATTCGCGCCCAGCGAAGATGTTCCGCGAAGAGTTCCTGCTGGCTCGGCCCATCCAGATAGTGAAGCGTCAGCAGCAAATTCGAATGCCAATCGGCTGCGGTGGGACGACCGATGATGCCCTTCGTCAGGAGGGGGAGTGCCTCCTTCGCTCGGCCTCGCTTCGTCAGCACATTCGCCAGGTTCACGTGGCTGCCAGGATCGTCTGGTGACGCGACGATGGCCGCTCGGAGACACGCCTCCGCATCCGCGAGGCGACCGGCATTCGTCAGCAATGCCCCCATATTTTGCAAGGTCGCCGGGTTCGTAGGTTCAACCGCGAGCGCTCGTCGGTAAAGCTCGAAGGCCTCGTTGAAGCGCTGCTGTGCGGCGTTCAAGAGCGCCAGGTTGTTCAGGGCTCCGAGGTGGTTTGCGTCGAGCTGAAGGGCCCGATTGTAAGCGGATTCCGCGTCGGTTAGGCGCCCGAGTTCAGCGTAGGCAAGCCCGAGTTGACTGCAAGCATTCGTGTGCTCGGGGGCGAGCTCTAGGGCGCGCTTCAAGAGGTCCACCGCCTCTTCGCGGTGTCCGAGGGCGCGGCGCACGGCGGCGAGGTTCACATAAAGCGACGGTTCGTTCGGAAGGCGCCTCAGCAAATGACGGTAATCCTGCTCCGCCCGCGCCCATTCCCCGTTTCGAAAAGCGGTGAGTGCATTCTGAAAACGCTCCGAATCGTTCACCGTGTGGCTCCTGTACGCGCGGGGGCCGCGGCGGGTAAATCCGGAAGGCCGGAAAGTTGCGACCGTGGCTCCTGTACGCGCGGGGGCCGCGGTTGTCCAAGGCCGTTTGGGGCCGCGTGCCACTCTCCGGAATCAAGGACCGCGATTGCAGCGAGCCGAGGAGCGTTGCTATGGCTGCGCTGTCATGCTCGCCCTCCGTGCCGCCGGTCCACAGGATGCCGCCCTCATCCATCGTTTCGTCGTCGGACTTGCGGAGTACGAGCGCGAGCGCGAGGCGGTGCAGGTGACGGTTGAAACCCTGCGGCAGCAGCTGGCGTCGAGCGCGCCGCCGTTCGAGTGCATCCTTGCCGAGTTCGACGAAGCTCCCGCCGGATTTGCCCTGTTTTTCCACACCTACTCGACCTGGCGTGGCAAGCGCGGGGTATGGCTCGAGGACCTTTTTGTCCTGTCCGAATACCGTCGCAAGGGGATAGGCGAGGCCTTGTTCGGCAGGGTCGCGGCGATTGCCCGGGCGCGCGATTGCCCGCGGCTCGAGTGGTCCGTGCTTGACTGGAATCAGTCAGCGCGCCACTTCTACGAGCGGCTCGGAGCCGCACCGCTTCGCGAATGGATCCCTTACCGCATCTCCGGTGACGCGCTCGCGCGCCTCGCCGCCGAACCGTGAACCTCGAGAATTGCCATGGCTAATCTTTTTCCGTATCGCACCGAGTGCGCTCGACCTTTCGAGCTTGTCGAGGTCGAGCCGAGGGGCGCTCTGCTTCCCGAAAACCTGCGCGAGCGCGTGCTCATTTTCACCGTCCATGACGGGGATTGGATCCCGCCGCACTTTTTGACCGCGCCGGATGGGACTCCACGCGTCGAGCCGAAGGCCTTTCATGATCGGTACGTATCCGAGCGCGATTGGGGCGCGAACCTGGTGGCTCGTTCGGTTGCGAGCTCGCTCGGGCTGCGCGGCTACGCCCGTTGCAACGTTGCGCGCGTGCTCCTCGACTTCAATCGTTTCCCTGGCAGTACCTCGCCGGGCAACCGCGACCCGCTCGAGCGTCTCGCTATCAACGACCCCTTCTCCTCGCTGCTCGATCACCAAGAAAAAATGGAGGTCTTGGGCCTCTACGATCGCGTGTCCGATCTCTTCGAAGAGCATTGGTTGAGCGGCAATATTCTGATGCTCGGCGTGCACACCTACGACCAGCGGAACTTCAGCCAGACCATCCGTCCCGACTTGAGCCTCGTCACCTGTTCGGCGACGTACCTTCGCGAGTCCCGCATGCCTTATGGCGTCTTTGACCCGATGTATTCCGACGTGCTCGCCGAATCGACCTGCAGCCGGGTCCTTCGTGACCGGGTTTCGCTCGACCTCGAGCGCGCGCGTTTTCGGGTGCTTCACAATCATCCGTATGCCCTGCCGGAGGGCAGCGTCGAGGTGCGCGCCCAGGTTTGGTATTTCTTCACTTATCTCCGGCGCCGGTACACGGAGGCCTGTCCCGACACCCGCGATTGCCCGGCTCACGAGATGGTTTGGTCGATGCTCCTGAATACGAATTTGCGCATTCACGAAGCCGAGACTCTTCGCAGCTACCTTCACCGTTTTCGACGCTTGCCGGACGGGGAGGCGCAACGTTATCGGGAGGCTCAGGTCGCCTACGATCGCGTGCGTGCGTTCCTCGACGCGGGCACCGTCCTCAACGATTACCGCCGCTCTCGAGAGCGGCCGAGTTGCATGGCGATTGAGGTGCGTAAGGACCTCGTGAACGATCTCGATCCGATCACCCACCAGCCGGGGCCGCTCACCGAGAAAAACGAAGAACGAGCTCGTCGTATCGGGGATGTGATCGCCGGCTCGATTCGAACGTACTTCGACCAGGACCGTTCGCTCGGCTGAGAGCGCGGCGACGGCTCAACGAGGGGCGCCCTTCAATGCAAAAAAAAGAGGCCGGCGGTCGCCGTTGCCGTTGCGAGCAACAGGGCTAGCCAGAGCGCCAGCGGCACGCGCTGCTCCTTCGGGCGTTCGACGGCTCGCGTCGTGGACCCCATGCTCGGCACCTGGGCCGTGAGCACGGTTGGCGTTGTGGCCCCGACGCCTACGTCGAGCGAGGCCATCGTTACGGGCAGCGGAGCGAGGCTCGAAAGCGGCGCGTCCGATGGGTCCGCTGGGAAACTGTGGCTCGGGCGTGCGACGTCGGCCGGATTGTCCAGCGAGGTCGAGGCCGCCGCGGACGCTGTTCCTGAGGAAACCCGGTGCTCCTCCAGCGGCTCCGCCATGGAGTCTCTGGCGCTTCCTTCCAGCGATTGACTTGGCCGCCGGGAGCGCACTCCCATTGCGGGCAGTGGAGCCGCTGGCAGCTCGCCGCCGAGAAAGCGGCTGACGGGAGCTTCATCGGCCGACACAAAGGGTGCGACCAGCTTGCCGAAGCTCTCTGCCATCGCTTTCGCGGAAGGAAAGCGATCGCTTGGTTGCAGGGCGAGGGCTTTACGAAACCAGGCGTCGAGGACGTCGGGTAAGTCGGGGCGTTTTCGCCGCACCGGTGCCGGCCCCTTTTCGACGCGCCGCCAGATCGCATCGCAATCCCCTATTGCGAAGGGCAGCTCTGCTGTCACGGCATAGTACGTGAGCATTCCGAGCGAGAACAGATCCGAGCGGAAGTCGACGTCCTTCGACGAGACCGACTGCTCGGGGCTCATGAATTCTGGCGTGCCAATGACGACCCCAGCTTGGGTGGTGGTGATCGGTCCCTCCGACTCTCGTCGCTGGCCGAGCGCCGTCGGAGTCAGCTTTGCGATTCCGAAGTCCAACACCTTGACGAACACGCCAGTCGCGGCGGTGAGAAAAATGTTGTCAGGCTTGATGTCGCGATGGACGATTCCAAGCGCGTGAGCGTGCTCGAGCACCCCTGCGACTTGGTCCATGATCGCGGCTGTTTCGTGGAGCGTGAGCGCCCCCGTGGTCATCACTGCGCGGGCGAGGTCGATCCCATCGAGAAGCTCCATCACGATGTACGGAGTCCCGGTTGGCGTCTTTCCGTTCTCGTAGATTTCGACGACGTTGCGACTGCCGATGCGGGTGCCGATGTTCGCTTCCCGGGTGAGGCGCTGGTTCCAGGATGGATCGCTTTTGGCGATCTCCGGCGACAGAAACTTCACCGCCACCTTGTGCCCACGGCTCAGGTGGTTGGCCGACCACACCGTCGAGGTGCCACCCTCGGCGATGCATTCAATGAGCGTAAACTGAGCGATTGTTGCGCCCGAAACGAGTTCCATGACGCCTTTGACAGTAGCTTAGGCGCGCTGAGTGTGCGACGTTCGCGGGGTTGTTTTCCCCTTGCGGCGCTTCGGCCCGACGCAAGTCTCGGTGTAGGCTGTGCCATGCGCCTCGATCCGAACACGGTTGGGGCCGAGCCGGCGTGCTTCGGTCGTGGTGCCGAACGCCTGCTCGAAGCGCCACTGCTCGAAGCGCCACTGCCCGAAGCCTGGGGGCAATTTTTTACCGCGCTTGAGTCATCTGGGACTGCTACAGCGTCCGCAGGAGTCGCATGCCTATCCCGTCTCGCTACGTCCAACTCGCCTCGGCGCGCCTGCGTCACGGTGACCGCGTGGATCGGTTTGGTGCGCTCTTTTCCGAGTCCGACCCCCTCGCGGATGCCGTTGCTAGCGAGCTTGCATCGTGGCCGCGGGCTCGGCGCGAGGCGCTGCTCGATCACTGTTTGTCGCGCGGGCTCGAGGCCGTTCCGGATGCGCCCGCGTCGGTGCGTGCGCTCTTCGCCGAACTCGACAACGTGCCTTTGTGGGTGGACTTTCAGCGAATCGAGCGCGGCTGCGCGGTGTTCTTTCGCTCGGGATTGCTCGGCGGGCTCGTGCTCGGTGCCTATTCGCTCGTCGCCGGTTACTGCTCCCCGGCCGGTAACAAGCCACTGGCCTTTTCCGGTCGCCTCGCCGAAGACGCCCCACGACGCCTCGCCGAGACGAGCCGCTTCGTCGAAGCTGTTTCTTCGCGCGGCGGAATGCGCAGGTTTTCTGCGGGATTTGCTTGCACCGTGAAGGTCCGGCTCGTCCACGCGTCCGTGCGCCGCATGCTCCATGAATCACCGAAGTGGCGCCATGACGCGTGGGGTGCGCCCATCAATCAAGTGGACATGGCAGGAACGATTCTCCTCTTTTCCCATGTGCTCCTCGAGGGGCTTGGGAAGCTCGGCTTCTACACGACGTTGGCCGAGCGTGAAGACGTTCTTCATCTGTGGCGTTATGTCGCCTACGTCATCGGCGTGGTCGATGAGCTGCGCGTGACGTCCGAGGCTGAAGCCCTCGCTCTTTGGGATTTATTGGCTTCGACGCAAGCCCCCCCCGACGAAGACTCGCGTGCACTTGCGACCGCTCTGCTCGAGAGTCCGTTGCGCAGCGCCCGTACGCCGGCGGCCCGAGCTCAGGCCGAGCGGATGCGTCCCGTGGGTTACTCGCTCTCGCGCTTTTTGCTTGGGGATGACGTCGCGGACCGACTCGGCTACCCGCGCACGGCGTGGACGCGCGCACTGCCGATTTTCGCTGTGGTCAATCGTAGCGCGCTGCGAACTCTTCGGTTCGTTCCGGGAGTCTCGGAGCTCTTTGTCGATCGCGGACGGCGCTATTGGCAAGCGGTGGTGGAGCAGTCCCTCGGAGGCCTGCCAGCGACCTACCCGATGCCGGATGCGCTTTCGGGTGTGGTGCGTTCGTGAGCGCAGAACGGCGCTTCGACGAGCTGCCCGGCAGCCCATTTTTGGCGTTGCGCGGCATCCCGGTCCAACCACCGCGTCCCCGCTTTCGCCGCGTCTTTTCGTGGTTCCTCGTGGCTTGCGTTGCGTGCGGCTCCGCGTGCTCGCGCCGTGCGCCCGAGCCCGAGCCTGAGCCGGCGCCTGAACGCCTTCACGTACCGTCGGCTCCCAGCTCGTTGACCTGGAATGCACCCGCCTCCTGGTCGCTCGACAAATCGGCCAATACCGGCAGTTATCGCGCAAAATATGCGGTTCCAGCGCAGGGTGATGCCTCCAATCCCGCGGAGCTGCTCGTGACTCGCATCGGCCTGGGTGAGCTTCCCGAACTCGAGGCCCCACTCGCTGAATTGCAACGCGACTTTGAAGGACCGGAAGCTTCGTCCTCGAAGCGTCGCGCTCGAACGGTGCGCGGCTTCGACTTACGGGAGCTCGAGATCGCCGGCACTTACAAGTTTTCGGTGGGCCCTCGCCTGAAGCAGCGCGCGGTGGCTCAGGTTCTCCAGAAAAATTGGCGTGCGGTCGGAGTCGGCGTCCGCACCCCTTCCGGTGAATTGTGGTTCTTCCGACTGGTGGGGCCAGAACACGCAGTCCAGGCGGCACGTTCCTCGTTTCTTTCAATGTTAGAGACGCTCGAAGTGCCCGTTCCGCTGCCGCCACGTTGAGCGTCGGGAATACGATTCTTGGCCCGCGGCGTTGGTGGGCTGCAGCATGAACCGAATGAAGCTCTCGCTACGCCTCGTTGTCACCGTGCTCGCCACGCTCCTGGTGCTCGGTGGCTTCTTTCGTCTCAGCGTCGACCACCATCGGGTCGCAATTTCATTGCCCGACGCCATCGAAGCGCCGTCCGCACTCGCGCGTTGAAGGGCAGCGCTTCCTCAACGCTTCCTCAACGCATGCTCACCGCATGCTCAACGAAGCCCGTCCCAATGCGGCGGGAAGAAGAGGGTGGGCGCAACAAGATTTGAACTTGTGACCTCATCCGTGTGAAGGATGCACTCTACCGCTGAGTTATGCGCCCGGTAGCGAGTGGATAGCTAGCCAAATAACGGCCGGTACGCAACCCTTTTGCCGTCCGCGCGCTGCCATCTTGTCCCATCCGGCCCCCCTTATCGGCGTGAATCAGAGATTCACCGCAATAAAAAACGTATCCGCAGCCCCGGAGCGAGAAGAATGCGTAGGGCGGCGAACGGACGCGGCAAAATCCCATTCCGTCGTTCGCCCTGAACCGCGCTGTTGGAATTTTTCAGTGTCGGCCGACGGGTCTAGTACTGAGCTGTACGTCAACGCGCACATGAACGCACTAAACTTGAATCATTCATGTTTTCGGCATTCGAAAACTCGACCAGTTAGTCGGTTCTTGTGATGTTGTGCCTCGTGGGGGCCGCACGTCATGGCAACACAGCCAACCCCGTGGCCGCTCCCCGTTGACCCATCAAAAAACTTGGAGCTTCGCATGCGCACTCGTTCTTCGGTTGGGATACTGACCGCCTTGTTGCTGGCTGGTTGCGACGCGACCGGGCCCGCGAGCGCTCCCAGATTCGACGCGTCCGAGCGTGAAGTTACGCCCGAGGGTACGCAACTCGCGGCGATCTTTGAGGCCGCGGCCAAAGAATACGGCGTTCCGGTGGATCTCCTGCAGTCGGTGGCTTGGACCGAGACGCGCTGGCAGATGGTCTCCGGCGACGAGGAACTCGGACGTGCTCCGGCGTACGGGATCATGGGTTTGCGCGGGGAGAACTTCGAGGTTGGAGCGAAGCTCGCTGGCGTCTCATCGGAAGACGCCGGTGCTGACGTTCGCGCAAACGTCCGGGCCGCGGCTGCGCTCCTTTCAAAGACCGCGTCGGAGCTGGGTATCGCCCGCGCCGACCTCGCCGACTGGGCACCGGTTGTCGCCGCGTACAGCGGGACGGAGAGCTTTGAAGCGCGCCAGTCGTACGTGCACGACGAGGTCTACGCAACGCTCGCGTCCGGGATCGTGACCGAGGCGATGGTGCTGCCGGCTACGGCCACGTTCGCCCATTTTCCGATGTCCGATAAAAAACTCCTCCCCGGTCCGGATTACGCCGGCTCGGTCTGGCGTCCTTCGTTGAATTACAACGCGCGACCGAGTGGCAAGAGCGGCAAGCCGAGCCTCGTCATCATTCACACGTGCGAGGGGTCGTACTCCGGTTGCTGGGGATGGCTTGCGACCGACGCCGCCAACGTGAGCGCGCACTTCGTCGTCAACTCGGATGGCTCCGAGATCTCCCAACTCGTTCGCGAAAAAGACAAGGCGTGGCACATCGCTGCAGACTACGACTGCAAGTTGAATGGCGGCGTAAACTGCCCGCTGAACGGTCTGAATAGCAACGCCTTCACGGTCGGCATCGAGCACGCTGGATTTGGCTCGCAGTCCTCATGGGACCCGAATCTCATCGCAAACTCTGCCAAGCTCGTGTGCGCGATCACCGAGCAGTGGGCGATCCCGCGGGACAAATTCCATATTGTCGGGCATGGCCAACTCCAGCCGTACAATCGCAGCGATCCCGGCAAGGCCTGGCCTTGGGGCAAGTACCTCGAACTCGTCAACGCAGCCTGTGACGGGGAGCCGCCGCCGAGTGTTGACCCGCCGATGGACCCTGCGCTTCCGTCCCTTCAGGACGTCATCGTGGACAGCAACAATAAGTTCAACGCATCGAATGCCGAGTGCTCTCTGAAAGGCGACTGGACCGCCAGCACCAGCGTGACCGGTTACTACCAGACCGGTTATTGGTGGCGCTCCGTTGGGCCATCCAACGAGCTTGTCGAGTTTCGCGTGAAGCTCGCGACCGCAAAGAAGATGCGGGTTTTTGGGTGGTGGCCGGCGGCGCTGGACCGTTCGCAGAAGGCTCCTTTTCTGGTCTACGATTCCAATAAGGTGCAGCTCGACACCGT
Organism: Polyangiaceae bacterium; assembly: GCA_947502375.1. GTDB lineage: Bacteria > Myxococcota_A > Polyangia > Polyangiales > Polyangiaceae > SYFR01. The sequence continues at coordinate 2,155 of CANMZR010000085.1, read as the reverse complement.
CTACGCGAACCAACAGGAAAACGGCGGACAATGGGTCGAACTCGGAACCTACAACTTCACGCCGGGTTGGAATTCCGTTGGGTTGTCGCGCTTTACGACCGGCGGCGGCGTGGTCGTCGCCGATGCGGTTCGTTTCACCGAAGTGAAGTAGCGCTCGCTGTGCGTACCGCGGGGTTTGTCCTGCTTTTCACGGGCTATCGTGTTCTCCGCTCGGGTTTTTCGGTGCTCCTTGCGAGTGCGGTGCTGCTCGCCGCATGCCGCTCCAGGCGCACCGAGTTGCCGCCGTACCCGGCGAGTGCAGGGGTGCTGGTCGCTCGCTCCGCTGAACGGCGCCCGCTCGAGGCTTTGCCGGCTGAAGTGGCAGGGCAGGGGTGTGCCGATGGAGCGATTGCCTTCACCTCGGAGCGGTTCGGCCAGCGTCAGGTTTTCAAGGTGTGTCCGGATGGCTCGCGGCTTGAACGGTTGCTCACGACCGATTCGAGTGATCACGTGGCAGCCGTCGCAGCGAACGGTACGCTCGCGATCCTCAGCATCACCGGAAAAGGTGGCGAGGCGCACTACCTGGAGCGGCTGCAACTCTTTGATGGCTCCCTCAAGCCGCTCGGGGACAGTCGCCAGCGCCTCCGAAATCCGAGCTTTTTGTCGAGTGAACTAGAGCTTATCGGCGAGGCCGACCTCGGCGGGATGAGCAACATCGTGCGCATCGGTCGCGACGGCAAGCTCGTGCCTCTGACGGACGACGCCGCCGGAAACTTTGAGCCTACGGTCACCCGCGACGGCAAGATGATTGCGTTCGTTTCGAGTCGCGACGGGGACGCCGAGATTTACCGAATGAGCGTAGAGGGCACGGAGCTCTTGCGCCTGACTCGAAGCCGCGGGGACGACACGGCTCCGGCGTTCTCGCCCGACGGGCGGCGGCTCGCCTTCTTGAGCTCGCGTCGTGGCGTTGTTCGGGTGCACGTGATGAATGCCGACGGCGGCAAGCCGCGGCCCCTCGACGCCGAGGCGGTGGTTGGCGAAACGGACCTCGCGTGGTCGCCGGATGGCGCGAGCCTCGCTTACATCGCGCAACGAGCCGAGTCGGCCTCGCTGCGCATCGTGAACTCCCATGATGGCAGCCTTCTCACCGAAGACAGCGGCGCGTTTCGCGATGAAACGCCCTGTTTTTCGCCGGATGGACGCTCCATCGTGTTTGCGTCCAATCGCGATGGCGATGTCGAACTCTACACGCTGAAGCTCGACGGCGGCGCGGTCCGTCGCGTGACGCAAGCGCCCGGCGTGGACTTTTTGCCGCGCTGGCTCAAGGCCTTGAAGTGACCCTCAGCCGTTACGAAGGTTGAACCCGACGGCGCTCGAGGAGTTGCGAGGCGGCACGTTGGAACATGGGCCACTGGAAGCTCGCGACGATCACCTCGATCTGGGCGTCCGTGAAGAGCCATTGCTCGGTGTAGTGCGTGAATGCGAGCCAGCGAGCCTGGTCGTCCATCTGCGTCTGCAGCTCGTCCAACATGAGCGAAGCTCCGTTCTCACTCATGGGAGCGCGGAGCGCTTGCACTGGAACGGTGCCGATGGGGACGAGGCCGACCGCAAACGGGTTGGTCACGACCGGCGCATGAAAGCTGACAACCGGGGAATCGGACTCCGTCCACACAAGGTCGAGGATCCCCGCCCGCGCCACGACGCCCGAGTCAAAAACCACTTTTTCGTCCCGTACGGCCGTCACCGCGTAGGTCACCCCGGGTTCGACTCGGAGCGCCATTGGGGTCATGAACCAGCGGACGGGCTTGCCCGAGCGGTGAAGCATCACGTGGCCGCCACGTGGGGGAACGATGCGAAGCGTGGAATCGCCAGGCGGAAAGAATGGCCCACGCAGGAACGACTGGACCGGGCCCGTATCCGCCCCGGCGGCTGCGGGAACGAGGACTCCGGTAGCCAGTGAAATCATCAATAAATAGCGGCTAAGGTGCATGGTGGTCGAGCCTCACCCGCTAAGACGTCGCTCGCCCGTCGAGCATTCACAAACGCGCTCGATTCGTTGACTTTCCCTTGGCGCCTCAAGCGGGTATGGTCCTCGACCCGTGGAGCTTCTGGAGAAAGAACCGAATCATTCCCGTGCATTGGACGCGCTTGACTGGGCGGTCGAACGCGCTGAAGG
>CANMZR010000084.1 GCA_947502375.1 Polyangiaceae bacterium | reverse complement strand
CCAGCTTCTGACGCTGAAGCAGGATCAGCGGGGTGGAGCCCTTCGCAACCAACTCATCGGCGTATCGGTGGTGGCCATCCTGGGTCTCGGTGGCCTCGGTTACTTCCTCTACGACCAATCGAACAAGGCTGCGCAGGCGAAGAGTGTGGCGGCAGCCGAGACCCGCCAACGGGCAGACGAGGCTGAGGCGATGAAGAAGCAGCTCGCCATTCAAGAGGCGGATAGGAAACTCCTGCAGGAGCAACTTTCGGCCTCCACGACGCCGGAAGAAAAGGCCCGGCTTCAGGCCAAGATTGATGAACTCGCAACGGCCAACAAGGGCAGCACCGGGACTCCTTCCGTGCGGCAATATGGCACGGGGGTGACAACGACCACCACGCCCACGGCCCCCGTTAGCGGTCACAAGGCGTGCAAGAAGGGCGATCCCCTGTGCTCCGATCTTTGAGCCTTTGAACCGATGCTACTTGGCCTTTCGCCGGATGGCGCATCGCGACCCGCGAGCCCATTCGCGAGCGGCCGCGGTCGCCTGATCTTCGCGCTCGACGTGCCGACTCTTCAGGAGGCGAGGACGGTCTTGGGGTCCCTGCGCGGCGAGGTCGGTATGTTGAAGGTTGGCCTCGAATTGTTCGTTGGCTACGGTCCGGAGGCTGCGGTGCTAGCGAAAGAACACGGCCTTCCCTTGTTTCTCGACCTTAAACTGCACGATATCCCGGAGACGGTGGGGCGTGCCGTGGGCCGGGCCGCGATGCTTGGCGCACGCTACCTCACGGTGCATGCGTGCGGCGGTCGCGCGATGTTGAGGCAAGCCGTGGCTCGGGCGGCGGAGGCACGCGCGGTAGGCGGCCAGCTTGAGGTCGTCGCGGTGACGGTGCTCACGTCCCTCGATGGCGACGACCTGGTCGAGCAAGGGATCGCGCGTGAACCGGCTGCCCAGGTTACGGCGCTTTCAGCTTTGGCGTGGGATGAAGGGGTCCGCGCCTTCGTCTGCTCGCCGCACGAGGCCTCGGCTTTGCGGGTGCGGCTTGGCCCGGCGGCAATTCTTATCACGCCGGGGATCCGACCGACTGGAGCCACCATCGGTGATCAAAAGCGCGTGAGCACCCCGGCCGGAGCCTTGCGAGCGGGCGCCGATGCCATCGTCGTCGGCCGTCCCATTCGCGATGCGAAAGACCCGGCGGAGATGGCACGAAGGATTGTTGCGGAACTCGATGCTGCGTCCGAGGTTACGGGCTGATGGCGCGAGTGGTGGTCGGAATTCAACCCGTACGTGAAGTCGTTCACGTTCACGGTGTGCGAGTCGAACGGTTGCTCTTTGAGCGTTCGGAGAATCCCCGTCTTCAGGCGTTGGCAAGGCTCGCGCGGGACCAAGGAATTCTCGTCGAGATCGGGTCGCGGTTGCAGCTCGATCAAATCGCCCGCGGCGTGCACCATCAGGGGGTCATCGCATTTGCCCCCGAGCTCAGGCTCGTGCCTTTCCCCTCTTTGTTGACCGACGACGCAGCGCTCGTGATGCTCGACGGTGTGACCGACCCCCACAACTTTGGCGCGACGATTCGCAGTGCCGTAGCGCTTGGTTCCGGTGGTGTCGTCTTCGGAGCCAATCAAGCGGCTCCCCTCACAGCCGCTACTTTTCGAGCGTCAGCGGGCGCCGTCGAACACGCGCGCTTGTGTCGGGTGCCTTCCATAAGAGCCGCGGTCGAAGACATGGTTTCTCGCGGCATGACCGTCGTTTCACTCGAGGCCGATGGTGAGCGCTTGTTGGGTGACATCGATTTGCGCGGCCCGGCTGCCGTCGTTATCGGGTCCGAAGACAAGGGCGTCGGACGTGCTCTGCGCAAGAGCTGCAGTGCGCGTGCGCGGTTGCCGATGAGCGGCAGACTGGACTCCTTGAATGCGTCGGTGGCAGCGGCTTTGGCCCTTTATGAAATTCGCCGTCAGCGGCCGGCGCTGGAGGTCCTGCGCGCCACTCGACCGAATGCGATGCAGGCGGCCTCGAGCGCGCCAAGTTTGAACGACGCGTTCTCAGCCGAACAGCAGGAAACTCGCGGCGGAGATGAGCAGATTGAGGATGATGACGGCGAGTGAGCTGTTGACCACTGCACGCGTGGTGGCGGTGCCAACGCCCTCGGAGCCGCCGAACGTCGAGAGTCCCGCGTGCCCTGATACGATGGGAATGGCAGCACCGTAGGCGATGCACTTTGCGAGACCCGTTCCAAGGTCGACGGAATCGACAAGGGCGAGGTTCGAAAAGGTGCGCGGGCTCACGTCGAACCATACGAGTGCCGTCGCCATACCCGTCAAATAAGCGACCGCGGCGCTCCAGATCCCGAGCGCTGTCGTCATCACGATGCTCGCAATAAACCGCGGTTTTATCAAGTAATCGACGGGATCGGCGGCACACATTCGGAGTGCATCGACTTGTTCGGTCACGACCATGGAACCAATCTCTGCGGCGATCCCCGCGCCCACGCGCGTCGCGAGCATCAACGCGCCGATCGATGCCGCGAGGTCGCGGACGAGGAGCTCTAGGAAGTTCGCTCCAAGCAGGCTCAGGTCGGGCAAGACGCGCTTCGTTTGCGCGCCGCCTTGATAGGCCATGATCATGCCGATGAAGCCCATGACGACGGTGAGAAAGAAGAGCGACCGATTGCCGATCTCGTACATGTACGTTGTGACCGCACCGGGTTCCCGCTTGCCGCGGAACGTGTAGTAGAGCGTGCGTACGAACAGCGAGTAAAGTTCTCGAGCGGTGCGCGCGAGTGCCAAGGCTGCCGCACCGACCTCTTTCACAACGCCAACAGGCAGCGGCCCCTGGCTAGGAGGGTCTGTTTCTTCGCTCGCGGTGTGGCTCATCGCGCTGGCCCTCAGAGCGTGAAAGACACGAGGTAGTCGATGACGAAGACGCCCGCGGCCGACGCGACGACGGTGGCGTTGACCGCGCGTCCGACGCCTGGGGCTCCGTCGGAGGCACCCAACCCGAACTGACAACTCGACAGGCCGATGAGAACGCCGAAGAGGACCGACTTCAGGACGCCGCTCGTGACGTCGTTTATCCCGAGAAGCCCACTTGTGAGGCCGTTGTAGAAGGTCGTCGGTGAAACGCCAAGCAGTCCGTAACCCATGACGGACGCACCGAGGAGGGCCAGCACATCGGCGAAGATCGTCGAGACGATCAGGGTCACGGTGATTGCGACGAAACGCGGGGCGACGAGGAAGGAGATTGGATCGATAGCGAGAATGCGCAGGGCATCGACCTGCTCCGTAACCACCATCGTTCCGAGCTCTGCCGTGTTGTTGGCTCCGACCCGCCCATTGATCATCAACGCGGTGAGGAGGGGCGCTATCTCCCGAAGCGTCCCAAAACCCGCGGCCCAACCGAGCAACCCGTGCGCCCCAAGACGGTTCACGAGCGGGGCCGCTTGAACGACCATGATGGCGCCGGTGAAAAGGGCCGTCACGATGACGATGGGCATCGACTGAAAGCACATCCGGTAAAGGTTCCGCCGTAGTTCCTCCCCGTCGAGGTTCAACTTCGCGACCCGCGATAGAATCCGGCTTCCGAGCAGGCCCATCCCGCCGACGACCTCGCCAATCGATACCAGCGCTCTCTCGATCGCGTGCGCAATCGCTTCGGGCGAACGAATTCTCGCGGGGGGCGCTCTATGGGGTCGCGCTCGGCTCATCCTCGATGCTCCAGGTTAATTCGAACTTCGCTTCACCCGAAGGACAATCGTCGCTGGGGGGCGCGGCCAGCCAACCTTTGGCAGTTCGTGGGGCTGTGCTACGAGGCTCTTGTGAGTGATGAGCCGTACCTGGTTTTTCGACGCACCGGGCGCACCATCGCGGCGGTCCTGGCGTTTGGTTTCGGCGGCGGGACGGTGCTGCTCGGCGTGGTGACCGCGGCGGTCGGTGCGTTTTCTGCCACGACAATCTGGATGGCGGCCCGCGGCTACGTGTTGGCCGCGCTGCCTTTTTTCTTGGCTGCACTCGTGCTCGTGCGCTGTCGCCGCGAGCTCTGGTTTGTCCCGGCGGCGCGCGCTCTTCGCATGCTCACGTTTCGGCCGTGGCAACTCGCAGGTCCACGTGTCGAAGAGGCCAAGCTCGACGAGTTTCGAGCCGTGAAGACAGAGTTGCTCGAGCCCATCGGAGAGCAGCGGACGACCGCTGTTTCGCTCGTGATGTTAGCAGGTGGGGCCGTGCCGCTCCGCGAGTTTGAGTTGCCGGAGGAAGCGCGGGCATTGGCACGGCACCTCTCCGAACTCACCGGCTTGCCGTTGCTCGGAGAGCTGCCGGCAGACTGACGAAGTTCGACAAAATCCTGCGGATTCCTGGCCTTCGCGTCGAGCAACGGCGCATGCTCCTGCGCATGAGACGCGTCCGCACTTGGGGGATACCACTGTTTGTCATGGCGCTGGGGGCGCTGGTGCCGCGTGCGAGCGGTGCCGAAGCCGAAGGCCCTTGCAAGTCCTGCAGTCCAAAGAGTGGGAGCTGGGATTGGAAGGCCAACGGGTACGCTGTGGCGATGACCGCCGATGCGGCGCGTGAGGGCGCAATTGCGCGGGCTCTCGATTCCGGCTGCCCGACGTCGTACCGTTACTTGGAGGGCCTGAAGCTGCATTGCGCCGCTGGTTGCACCCCGGGCGAGCTCATCCGCGAGTGCAAGCCCAAGGGCACCCCGGGCTGCGACGTCGCGCGTTACGAAGAGCACCAGGACCAGTGGACCTTCGTGTGTCGCAAAGCCCATGGGAAGTTAGCGAACCAGGAGTGCACGAAAGCAGCCGCACAGGCGTTGCCCTTCTATTCGATGTGCGACGTTCCGATGGTGGCCTCGGTGACCTTGCCGTGTGCCGCACCGACTTGTGCAGCGGCTCCCTGACAGTGCGCCGAGTCCACGGATATTGACTCGGCCACCTGCTGTTACTTCTGCCCCGATTCTAACGAATCGAGGCGCTACGGCGCTACGGCGACCCGACTCGCCCCGGCTCAAATCGGTGGCTTCAACTCGCAAAAGCCGTTCAGGCAGACGACGTCATCCTTGAAGTCGCAGCAGTCGAGGTCGGTCTTGCAAGGACCGCTGCCGGTTGGGGTGCAGTCGCCTCCCTCAGAGGGCTTGCAGACATGCTTCATCTGCGCATCGTCATAAATGCAGCTTTTATTGCAGCACTCGATACCGTGTTCGCACGATTCTCCGTCCTTCTTGCAAGGATCGATCGCGTAGTACGCATTCTCGCTCAGTTGATTGGGCACTTGGCCGCGCAGATAAAAGGGCGGATGCGACGGGTCGACACCCGGGGTCGGCGGGTCATCGATCGCGACCATCCAGAGTTGCTGGATGTTCGAATTCACGATTTTGTTGCCGTAGTTGCGCTTCGATACGTAGACAATCCACGTGTAGCCGCCCGCCGATTTTGGCGCGAAGATCGGGTTGAAGCTGCGCCCTTCGCCGTTCGCCATCTTCAGCTCGATGGGACTTTTTCCTTGGACGTCCGTCAACCAAAGGCTTCCCTCGCCACCGCTGCGTGAACCCTGCGTGGGGCGACCGAAGGCCATGTACTTCGAGTCGGGAGTGAACGTTGGGTAAGCGGGGCGGCCGGGAAGATTGCCCTTTGGCACCACGACGTCGAGGCTCAATACCTGGTTTTGTGCTGCGTTCAAGTGAGCAATCGTGAGATTGCCTTCGCTGGAATCGAACGTCCAACTTCCACCACTGAGGCCGCAGATCCCCGCCAGCATGGTGCCGTCGGGGGACCAGGACGGCTCACCGCAGCCGGCCGGAAGGGCGCTCGGGAGGATCTGCGCCCCGGACACGCCATCGACGATGTTGACGGATGCGCTATTTGCGGACATCGAACCCGAGCTGTTGTTCGAGTACGCGACTTTCGTGCCGTCGTTGTTGAAGGTGGAAAACACGCCTGTGAGACCCGCTCCGGCCTGGATGGTTCCGAGCTTCGCCGGGGTCGTCGTCAGATCGATCAACTGCTGCGGAAATCCATTGAACCCGCCCAAATCGAACGTTGCCATCATCTTCGTTCCGTCACGGCTGACGCTGTGGCAGCCGAAGCAGGCGGAGCTCTGAAAGAACTCGTCGGTTTGGTCGGAACTCGGCTTGATGCGCAGCACTTTCCCCTGGCTGCCGCCAAGCGGTAGTTGCCAGTAATAAACGCTGCCGAAGACGAAGCCCTGCGCGACGCGGAGACTCAACGGGCTCGTCGCATCGGCGGTGCCTCCAGAGAGGCGCGCGAGCTCGACCTTCACCGGATCGCTGACGGGACCGAGACCCGAGAACTGGATGTTCTCCCACTGTGTCTGCGCGAGTAGCTTTATGTTCTGCGAGAGACCGGCTGAGCTGAAGTACTCCGTGTAGCTGATGCTCTTCGAACTGAGCTTGATGCGGTACGCTTGAACCGTCTTCTGGTTTTGCCACATGAACTCGGGCGCAAGCACCCGCAGGGGGACGATCGCGTCGTTCAATGGGTAGCTGAATTTGAACGACGCATCGTTCGCTTGAGCGTTATCGAGAAGCTGCTGGTCGGTCACGCTCAGGTTCGCCGGGTTCACGACGACGTTCACCTTGACGGTGAGCAGCGCTTCGCCCTTTGCCGTGCCGTAGAGCGCCAATATCTTGGTTTCCCCGCCGACTTTGCCGGTGGGCGTCACGATGCCGGTCGTCGTGACGTCAGCCACGTCCGGTTTTTCGACGACCCACGTGACGTTGTTGGAGACGTCCGCGCCATTCAAGGTGGCAATGTATTTCTGGGTCGGTATGACGCCGTCCTTGACCTCTAGAGAGGCTACTGCGGGCGTGATGAAGACCACACCGGCCTGGTCTCCGCCGGCTCCGCTACCGCCGCTGCAGAAAACGCAGTCGCCGCCTTCTCCCGAAGACGAAGTCGTCGCGGTCTCGGCCGTCCCGCCGTTGAATTTGCTTCGGCTCGTGCTGCTGCAGCCTTGGGTTGCGAACAAAGCCACGGCGAATGCCGCGACGGGATAAAGCAAGAAATGACGCAACGTGCTCATAGTTACCAAAGCTAGCTCATCGCGGCCGTTGTTTGCGATTATTTCCTATGAATTCGAACATTTTGACGAAGATTGATTGCCAAAGTGCTCTGTTTTTTCTCGTCGTGCTAGCCGGCTGCGACGAAGGGGCGTTCAGGTCGCAGGCTGAGGTGCGCCGGCTCGCGCTGGTGGATGGTCGAGCGGTAACCGCGGCGGAACTCGCAGTGCGGATTGCGGGTCTGCCCGAGGGCCAGCGACCCCGCGACGCCACGACGACGGAGGCGTTGCTCCGTGAGCTCGTTGACTTGGAGGTTTTGGCGGCTGAAGCGCGCCGACGCAGTTTCGATAGCTCGCACGAAGCGCGCGCAGCCATCGTGGCGGCGCTCGGAGAGCTCGAACTTTTGAACATCGCCAAGAATTTGCCGACGCCGGAGGCGCTTGGGTTCGAGGAGGTCGAGCGCTACCACCGCGAACACCTGAGTGACTATGTTACGCCGGAGCTACGGCGATTGGCGGTGGCGTTTTTCCCCTCCCGCGAGCTTGCCGTGGTCGCGCGACGGACGCCGCTCGGCCGGGTTCAAGAACTCGGCTCTGTGCCACCCCCTTCGACGGACCCGAGCCCGGCCGGGGGCGATCCGAACGCGACGGTGCCCCGCGTGTTCGTCAAAGCCGTGTTCGCGCTCGCAAACGTCGGCGAGATTTCGGAGCCAGTCGAGTACGAAGGGCGGTTTTGGCTGGTGGCTTTTCTTGGACGTTCGGCCCCCCATACGCGGACGCTCGCGAACGAAGAAAGGAACATCCGTCGCAAGCTGGTGGAGCAGCGTTTTGTGGCCGCGCGCGCACGATTTCTCGACGAAGCGCGAAAGTCCACGGCGATCCATATCGACGAAGAAACGCTGAAGTTGGTTCGGGTCGTGGGCGACGCCAATGCCTACGATCCCGCTCAGTGGAAGCGTCGCTGACGCGGTGCCTGCCGGTCGCAGGAGCGGCGAAGACAATGGCGCGTGAGTGGTTTAGAGTTCTTGCCGTGAGATTTTTTCAAGTTCTCGTAACGTGTTGCCTCCTTGGGGGCTGCTCCTCGCCTGCGACGACAGAGCCTGCGGGGGCTACCGTGCGCTTCGACTACGACGCGGACTTCACGGCCGACGGCGCATTTTTTACGTTCCCGCAGCCATCGGACCTCCGCATGGATCCTAACGGCGCGCCGGAGTTCGTCGGCTTCCCGAACCCGAGTAACAAACCGACAATCACGTTACTCAAGGCGGCCGTGAAAGAGCGCCGTGGCGTCTCCGTCATGCCGATTGCGTACTTTCAGTTCGATGCCCCGCTCGCTCCGGTGGATCCGGCGGTGGTCATGCCGGCGGCTCTCACGTCGTCGGTGTGGCTGCTCGACGTGGATCCGACGTCGAAAGAACGTGGCAAGCTTTTGCCCACGGTGGCGGCGACGCTACCCGTGGATGGTTACGTGCCCGAGAATGTTCTGGCGGTTTCCCCTCGGCCGGGCTTCGTGCTTCGCGGTGACCATCGCTATGCGATGGTGGTTCGGCGGGACCTTTTGGACGCCGGAGGTCGGCGCCTCGGAGTGCCCACGGCGTTGGCTTCGTTGGCTGCGGGGGAGACTCCACCGGGCGCGCATGGCCCCGCTGCGGTCGAGCTCTATGCGGCGCTCTGGGAGACGCTCGACAGCCTCGGAGTTGCGCGAACCGAGGTCGCCGCCGCGACCGTGTTCACGACGGGTGACGTTCAACGTGAGAATTTTGAGCTTGTCTCGAAAATGCGCGCATCGCACCCGATCACCCTGGACGAACTGAAGCTCGACACCTCGGATGACTATCCGAATTTGTGCGTGCTCAAAGGGCATGTGGATTATCCGCAGTTCCAAAAAGGTGCGCCACCGTTCAACACGGAGGGCCTCTTTGAGCTTGGTGCGGATGGGCTGCCGATCCAGCAGCGTGTCGAGCGTGCGCCCATCGCCATCACCCTTCCAAAGCAGGCGATGCCGCTCAGCGGCTACCCGCTCGAGCTGTTCGTGCATGGCTCGGGCGGTTACAGTTTTGCGCTTATCTCGCCGCTCGGCGATGACGGCGCGCCACGAAAAGGCGCGGGTCCTGCGCACTACCTCGCACCGTTCGGGATAGCCGTCGCGGGCAGCGCGATGCCGGTGAATCCCGAGCGTTTACCGGGTGCCTCGCCCCAAGCTTACGTGAATGCGAACAACCTCCCGGTGACACGCGACATCTTTCGCCAGGGCATCATCGAGGCGGCACTGTTCATCGATGCTTTGAAAAAGCTCGAGATATCGCCGGAACTCCTCGTCGGATGCAAGGGGCCGACCCTGCCCGACGGTGTGAGCTCGTTCAAGTTCGATCCCGATAAGCTCATGGGCGCGGGGCAGTCGATGGGTGCCTGGTACATCAATCTGATAGCGCCCCTCGAGGCCCGCATGAAGGCCGTCGTTCCGACGGGAGCCGGCGGCTACATCACGTTGTTTCTATCCACGACCGGTCCCACGCAAGTGACGATCGCCAAGATCGCAAAAGCTGCTGGACCGATTTTGTTTGGAGTCTTCGAGCCGCTGACGATCTTCCATCCGGCGGCCGCGCTGGCTGAAGCGACGCTCGAGCCCGCGGATCCCATGACGGGTCAGCCGCGGATCGGGCTGCGACCGCTTCCGGGCATGCCGGCGCGGTCGATCTACACGCCGGTCGGGCAGCACGACAGCTACTTTTCGAATGCCACTTTTGAGGCGGTCGAGCTCGCCTATGGCGTTGAGCTCGCGGGCGAGCCGGCGTGGCCGGAACTCGCCGAGGCGCTGGCTTTGGATGGCCGCGGGAAGTCGATCGACTATCCGGTGAGCCACAATCGTACGTCGGAAAATGGTGAGCCATTCACCGGCGCCGTCGTGTCTTACAACATCGAAGGTTACGATCCCCATGCGCTCTACAGCCACGATGAGCGCGTGCGCCACCAGTTCGGTTGTTTCGCAAAAACGCAGTTCGAAGATGGCATCGCGCGCGTGGTCGCGCCTGGCGGTCTCGATGCACCGTGCAAGTGACGCCCGACAACGCCGGGGTTACGCCACAGCGTCCGAGCGTTGCCAGGCGCTGGCGAGAGTGACTAGACTCCCAGCGGCATGAGGCTCCCAGCGGCATGAGGCTCCCAGCGGCATGAGGCTCCCAGCGGCATGAGGCTCGGAATTGACCTAGGAACCACCCGTACGCTCGTCGCCGCGTGCGATCGGGGGAACTACCCGGTGCTGGCGTTCACCAATGCCGGGGGCGACGCGTATGACTACGTGCCCTCCATCACGGCCGAGAAAGATGGCCGGCTCGTCCATGGGTTCGACGCTGAGGAGGCTGCACTCGGGAAGGCACCGCATCTGCGCTCGTGCAAGCGCCTCCTTGGGCGTCATGGCCCCGAACACCGCGTGTCGATCGGTAGCGTCGAGGTTTCGTTGCTCGAGCTCGTGACGGATTATCTGCGCGCTTTGCGCCTTGCGATCCTCGAGCGTTCGAATGTGCCCCGAGAGGGCTTGGACGGGGTCTTCGAAGCGGTCGTCTCGGTGCCCGCAAACGCTCACTCGAGCCAGCGCTGGGCCACTCTCGAGGCGTTCCGAAGAGCGGGCTTCGACGTGTTGCGTCTCATCAACGAACCGAGTGCGGCCGGGATCGAGTTCGCGCATCGTCACCCGAACGCATTGAACAGTCGCCGCGAGCACGTCGCCGTTTACGATCTGGGGGGCGGAACGTTTGATGCCGCACTCGTTTGCCTTGGAGGAGCGCGGCACGAGGTGGTTGCGACGGCAGGCGTGCAGGAACTCGGTGGTGACGACTTCGACCGCGTGCTGGCCGAGCTGGCCCTCGAAAAAGCCGCGGTCGTGCTTGCACCATCCGACGCGGGGTGGGGCGCCCTGCTCGTCGAGTGCCGCGCGGTCAAAGAGACCATCGGGGCGAGTACGCGCCGCCTCACGGTCGACCTTTCGTCGCTCGGTGAGCTGGCTCCAGCGGAGCCCATTTCGCTGCAAGTTACGGATTATTTCGAGCGCCTCCGTCCGTGGATAGACCGCAGCCTTGAGGCTCTCGCGAGCGTTCTTGGAGCGGCCTCGCAATCCTCGCTCGACCTCGAGAATGCAGCCGCCGAGGCCGGGGTCGCCGGGCTCTACATCGTGGGTGGTGCCAGCGCGTTGCCACTCGTGGCGCGCCAATTGCGCGAGCGCTTTGGTCGTCGTGTGCATCGCTCACCACATCCCGCTGGTGCCATTGCAATGGGGCTGGCCATCGCTGCGGATGCCGACGAGGTCACGGCCGTACGGGAGCGTTTCACGCGCCATCTCGGGGTCTTCCGCGAGGCGGAGTCAGGCCAAAATAAAGTGTTTGACCGCATTTTCTCGAGCGGGACGCCGATGCCAGGGATGGGTGACGGGCCGCTTATCGCGCTCAGAACGTATCGGGCCGCGCACAACGTCGGGCAGCTGCGCTTCGTTGAGTGCGGGGATGTCACGGAGCAAAGGGAGCCGACGGGTGACATCACGCCGCACGCCACGATTCACTTTCCTTACGCGAAGAGCGTCCGGCACGCCGCGCTCGAAGGCCTTGCGATCGAGCGGCTGGCGTCGGACGGCCCGCGCATCGAGGAGCGCTACGAAGTCGATGCGGCCGGCGTCGTCGTGGTGACGATTCGCGATCTTGATGACGGGTTTGCGCGGGCGTTCACGCTGTGACGGCGTCACCGTTCACACGCTGAGTCGGCTGCCTTCGCCTCGGATCCTTGGAGTTCGGTAGCGGGGTGGCGATTCCCCAAAAAAGCAACGTCGCGGGGAACGACCGAAGTGCTCCACCGCGCCGTCTTCGGTGCGTGCCTGGGCCGTCAGGGCTTGACCTTGATGGTCTTGTCCGCTTCGACGTTGAACGTCGTCTTTTTCGTTCCTATCGTGTACTCGCCGAGCGGAAGACGACCTGCGAATTTGCCGGTCTCAAGAATCGCCTTCTGCGCGAATTCGACTGCGGCGCGCTTGGCGGGATCGAACGGTAGACGGTGATGCCATGGAGCTTCATCGCACTCACGAAGTCCCCGTCGGCCGCGCTGTAAAGGTTTTTCGAAAGGTGCTGGCTCATCTCCTCAGTGAGTCGGACGAACTCAGCGTTGTTTTTGCTTTTACCATCGGCGAAGGCCGTCTGCGATACGCCGAGCATCGGACCGGCAACGCCGACGGTCAAGCACAGACCGAACAGGATAGAACGCACAGTTTTCGTGTTGTTTTCCGGTAAAAATCGGCCCGAACTTGAAGGTGGTACGGGCCTTGAACGTTGATTCAAACCGTCGCGGCCGTTGGCTCAGCCGCCATCAAACGCGTCTCCCAGATCCTTGAAAGCATCGGCAGCTTTTTTCTGGCAATCCGGGTTGCTCGCGAGTTCTTTGACGCAATCTGCGCCGGCTTTGAGGAACCCGCCACGGGCCTTCTTGCACTCCGGGGTGAGGTTCGCCGAGCGACACGTTTTGACGCAGTCTTTGCGCCCGTTGCGGGCCGTTTTCTTGGCTTCTCGCATGGCGATGCGGCACTCCTTCTTGCAGGCTGCCCGCTCTTTGCCCTTCTCGCTTTTGCATTCCTCCTTGCAATTCTTCTTGGCTTCCTTTGCCTCCTTCTTGCTGTCTTTCTTCGCGGCACGGCAGCTCTTTTTGCAGCCGCGTAAGGCTGCGCACGCCGTTTTCGTGCCCCCGGCAGCTTTGGTGACTTTGTGCTTTTCCTCGCAGGCTTTCATCGCGTCGGAACAGCCGCTTTCGGGGTTTTCGAGTTCCTCGACGTCGCTCTGCGCGGCCGCTTCGTCGTCGTTGGCGGCGGCTTCCTCCGAGTTCTCGTCCGTCGCGGCATCGGGGGCCGCGGCTGCGGCATCCTCAGCGACGGCTTGGGTGGTGGGAAGAACAGCGAGTAGCGGCAGGCCGAGGACGAGGAGACCGAGAACAAATCGCTGAACTTTCATGAGAAACTCCTTAAAAATAACGTGACTTGCGCTGGCCTTCGGATTTCTCGAAGGCTGGCGGCACAGTAACTCTTGTGGGTATTGGCTTCCTGCGACCTGAACGCGGATACCTGTCCGAATGGCTCTTCATTGATCATGAAAAACCCCCGAGCGTCAAGGGCGATTGGGGCCGGGCACGATTCCGACCCGCCGAGAGTTCCGCACGCGACTTTGGGCACTCGATGAATCGAACCTTTGACGCGCCGTCCTCGCTTCACCTACGCTCAGCACCTCGGCTGCTTTTGCCTTTTTTGTTGGAGAAAATTCCTATGCTCTTTCATCGTTCAGCCTGTGCGCTCGCGTTGCTAACAGGTGGGCTCGCTGCCGCGTTCTGTACGCTCACGTCCACGGCGGAGGCCCAAGTCCTCAGGTTCTCCCAGACGACGGCGGGAGCCATCGCCAGCACCGGCAACACGCTCGGGCTTGCCAAGGCGACTGGCTCGAACGGCCCCGGTACCGCGAACTCGATCGGCACCTTCATCGCACTCGACCCCAAGAGTGTCGACAAGACGCCCGCGGCGCTTGGCACAGCCTGGGCGGCGGGGACGACGTCGGATTGGACGAAAAACGGCTCGACCGGGACCCTCGTGATACCCGCCGGCGCCGAGGTTCTTTATGCCGAGCTCGTGTGGGCTGGGAGCTTCAATTACGGCGGTGAAGACCTGACCACGATGCTCGAGACGCCGGTGACGCTGGCGGTGAACGGTGACGCGGTCCAGGTATCACCTGACGCGACCACGAAGCTCACCGTGGCCGAGCAATCGAGCGCCGGCTTCGCCGCGAATTACTATCTCCGCTCCGGTGTTGTGA
This sequence comes from Polyangiaceae bacterium, assembly GCA_947502375.1. Classification (GTDB taxonomy): domain Bacteria; phylum Myxococcota_A; class Polyangia; order Polyangiales; family Polyangiaceae; genus SYFR01. Next base: position 157 of record CANMZR010000084.1, on the reverse strand, counting down.
CTGATTTCGTCAATAAAAACCGGGCTGGAATGTACAGTGTTTCGGGCGTGCCCGGGACGCAGTCCGAGAAGGTTAACTCGCTGAACGCGGCGGGCTGGCAACTCGTCGTCGCTTACCGCTACAGCAAGCTTCCGGTGTTACGAAATCTCTCGATTTT